>CAXSIE010000491.1:0-2513 GCA_964237295.1 uncultured Flavihumibacter sp.
GTCTTTCATCCTGATTTCGCTTTTTTAAGTGACAAGCTATTTCAGGACGAGACAGTCAGTTTGCGTGGGTTTTCCAGTATGTGTCGAGTTAAGCTAAGATCTTTAACGTTTCAATATGATGTAGTGGTTTTGATGGAGGATACTTCAAAAATTGATGGAATTAGAACAGTTGAGACAATATTACGGGATGCATTAACAGGAGAAATTAAACATTTCGATAATGATGGAAAGCTGATTTAACTACATTATTTACAGGGTAGATGGTTTGCTTACGGAATTGCTCACCTGACTTGGTTTGGTTGAACGTAGTGTAAGAACTGTGTTGGAAAAAGATATAAATATTACTGGTTATTTTATCCAGTTCTCTATCCGTAATCCTTCGACCCGGTTAAATTCTCTCTCGTTATTTGTTACCAGTATTCGATCCAGACTTTTTGCATGAGCTGCAATTAATGTATCAAGCGGACCGATTGGAGTTCCTTTCCATTCAAGATCACTGCGAACCTTACCGTATTCTAAAGTTGCCTGGTAGTCGAAAGGGAATATCTCGAAAGGAATCAGCAATTGGTTTAATGCAATAAGGTTTCTTTCCGGGTTGGAACTCTTTCTTGCTCCATAATCCAGTTCAGCCAATGTTATTACGGATATCCCTATCTCACCTGGTGAAATGTTACTAAACTTTTCAAAAACCGCGACAGGTTTTTTCTTAATCAGGTAAATGCAGATGTTTGTATCGAGTAGATAGCTCATTTAATCAAATGATTCCCTTGTCTGCTCAGAAGGTTGGTTTCTGTCCTCCATAAAGTCGGAAGTAAAATGCTCCAGGCTATCAAACACGTTTTGCCAGGGATTGTGAAATGGAATGATGTATAAGACATTACCCACTTTCTTTATATATACTTTATCATCATTTATTTTGAAATCGTCAGGTATTCGTATAGCCTGCGACCCTTCATGATCCTGTATATTAACCGTTTCTACCTTCATCAATTATTGTCTTTGCCTATGAAGTTAATTCTTTTTTAATCTTGAAAAGGGGTAACACCTGGAATTTAAAGTTTCATCTTAGAATTCACATGATTATCATACTTCCTTCTTCCTTTCCTTGCCTGTTCCTTTAAAACCTATCAAACCCAATGCCTTGCCACACCCGAATCGTTAAATGAATACCATGCCGTTTTGGCAAATTCGGTAAGTAAATGATGTTCTTCTTTAGTTATGTAAGATCATATTCCGGATTGACCCATGCGGCTTTCCTTTCAGCCTGCCGCCATTGTTCTTTTTTATTTCACCCGCATATTCATGCTTGTCAACAAGCGCTTAATTTTCCTGTTCTATACACCGATTTTATTGTTTCCATTTCCTAACAAAACCGACTCCGGAGCTTTTGTTGACCGTACTCCATTTGTCAGACAATTGTACATCTTGCCAGTTCCATTGCCAGTTCCATTGCCAGGTCCATTGACGGAACTTAAACCTCACAGCTATCTGCTTCAAACATTCCAAAGTTCATTTTTAGGAATGCTTTTAAGTTGCGGTTGAAAAGAAAGTATTCAACCGGCTAATGAAAGACAATCGTGCTTTTCGAACGGATGTTTTTTCTGATACTGCCCATTAATAATCTTCTGTTGCAAAAAATATCCGTTCAAAAGGCACAAGCATCCGCAGCAAAGACGGTTATAAGTTGTTTTGCCGAATATCCTGTTCTCCGCCAAAAAGTCGGTTTTTAAGTTCTTTCATATTGTTGCTGACCTTTCGCTGGGTAACCTTCGCATAGATTTGGGTAGTGCGAATGCTCTTATGCCCGAGCATCTGACTTACCGTTTCTAAAGGAACGTCATGCTCTAATGTTACAGTAGTAGCAAAGGTGTGCCGGGCCGTGTGGGTGGTGAGATGCTTTTTTATTCCGCAGATAACGGCAATTTCTTTTAGGTAGCCATTGAACCGCTGGTTGCTGTTAACAGGAAGCAGGCGGTTGTTGTAAACGCAGTATGGGTACTCTTTGTACTTTTCTACTATTTCAAGGGAGATCGGCAACAGCGGTACCCGTTCCGGACTGTTTGTTTTCTTCCTATCTTTTACAATCCATTGCTCACCATCAATGCCCCGCATGATGTTATCTTTCGTTAAGTTGGCCACATCTTGGTAGGCAAAGCCAGTGAAACAACAGAACAGATACACGTCCCTTACTTCTATTAGCCGATCAATATGCAGTTCTTTCCTGTACAAGGTCATAATCTCGTCCATCGTAAGCCTTTCCCGTTGAGGTTCATGGTAACTGCACTTGAAGCTGGTTAGCGGACTTGAAGAAATCCATTCCTGGTCAACAGCCATTTTGATGACACGCTTGAAAATCTTGATATACTTCATGGCAGTATTACTGCCGACACGATCATGCGTTGTCAGGTAATGCTCAAAGTCAAAAGCAAAGGAAGATTTGATGTCTTTCAGCAGCATGTCAGATAAATGAAACCGGTGCTTTATGAAAGCATACAGCTTGTCACGGGTTGTAT
>CAXSIE010000491.1:2523-4057 GCA_964237295.1 uncultured Flavihumibacter sp.
GCTTTTTAAAGTATTGTCCGATCTTTTGCCGGTATTCACTTTTTCTGCAAACCTGTTAATGTAAAATTCAAATGCTTCTTTCAGGCTTCTTTGCTTTTCGCCAATTCCCAGGTATACATTCTTCAATGCTTCGGCGCTGATTGGCTTGTCCAAAGCCAGCAACCGGCTGTAATGCTTATGCAGGTCGGCCTTCATAATAGTCAAATGTCTATTGATAGCCTGTGCTTCTTCAGACTTGCCTTTTACACATTGAGCTTTGTTATCCCATAGATTACTTTCAACGTACTGGTGGGTAGCTAACTCTATCCGTTTGTAATCAACGGTAAGGCGGAGGTAAATGGCAGGCTTGCCATTTTTGGAACGCTGCCTGTTCAGCCGGAACAGGATAGCAAAATTTTGATGTCCTTGATGCATACTACATGTTTTTAGGTTTACTTATTTTGATTCCATCGCACTTGTCTTAACACCACTTCAAAAAAGTCAAACGCAATACAGGAGCACACTTTAGGTCATCCTGGTGAGCAAATGTAAAATATAATTCTGCTCACCGATCTGCTCACCTTTGCTTTGGTTTATTTTGATTCTTTTTGACATCAACAAAATAAAAATCCCGCATAAAACATACAGTTTATGCGGGATCAGCAGCTTTTGATAATTTTCCTGTGGTCCCGGCGAGAATCGAACTCACATCTAAAGTTTAGGAAACTTCTATTCTATCCATTGAACTACGGGACCGATATTTCATCTGCCTACAAACTAAAAACCTTACGGACCGCAAAAGTAAAGTTTTCTGGCAATTCCCAATCTAAAATCTCGAATCTGAAATGCGGCTCTTATCTTTGCAATCCATTTAAATTTTTTATGAAGTTTTACAATCTGTTGATAAAATACAGGCTTTACGTTGGTATCCTCGTTCTTGTTCTCGCTATAATTGTTAACGTTACCAGTGGCTTCTGGCCCTCTTTTATACTTTACCTGATCGGAATCATCCTGATCGCCGGACACTTCTTCTTCGGCCCTATGCGACTCATTCAGCAATATATGGAAAACGGCGACATGGAAGGCGCTGAAAAAGTGTTAAACTCCGTTCAATATCCTAACCTGCTTTATAAACCTATCCGCTCCGTATATTTTACCCTCAAAGGTAATGTTGCTATGATGAAACAGGATTATGCCGGTGCGGAAAAAAACATGAAAAAAGGCCTCGACCTGGGTATGCCTATGAAAGAAGCCGAAGGCGCCAGCCTGTTGCAAATGGGAATGCTGCAGATGCAGAAAAATGATATCAAATCCGCTGAAAGTTATATACGCTCCGCTATCCGCAGCGGGCTTCCCGACAAAGAAAACCAGGCCGCCGCCTACCTGCAGCTTTGCTCTATCATGATGACCAAAAGAGAATTCCGCGCTGCCAAAGAATTTTTTCGTAAGGCTAAAGCACTTAAAGCTACTACACCTCAGATAGTAGATCAGATAAAACAAATTGAAAAGTATATTTCAAGAACTCCGGGAATGAATCTTGTGTTTTCATCCAACG
>CAXSIE010000492.1:0-914 GCA_964237295.1 uncultured Flavihumibacter sp.
TCAAGAACGTCCATATGATTTTAAGCTACATCATAAAAGAAATAATATTTAGTCCGTTCATGATTACCGTCAAGTCGACAGTAACTAAAACAAGACCTGTAAATTTATTTTTTACTTAAAAAGAAAGGCAGACGCATGAAAGTATGAGTAAATCAAAGTTTTAGTGGAAGATTATTTAAAGGTTTCAAGTTGTCCACAATGGCTGTTAATTTTGTAAAAAGCAATAGAAGTTATTCATAGGGCATTGTAAAGTGCGAAAAATTATTTTATGGCAGTCTAAAAAGCTGATGGAAAGTCCTATTAAGTTTTTGCTCCCATGAATGACTTCAGGCAATGAGGAAAAGTAGCCTATAAGCTCGAAACATTATAGCTATCAGTATAGCCGCTTTAATATGTGGTTGCGAGAACTGGTATGAGATACAAGATTATGGCACACAAAAACTAAGGGGGCTAAAAACATTTTTAGACTTATCCAATGGTTTGCCAAAGCATGATACTTACTACTGCTTTTTCATGCATGTCAACCAAAGAAACTGGAACAGTGCTTTATAGAATAGGTAAGAAGTGTATGCACTATAACCCAGGGCAGGATTGTAGGTATCGATGGCAAATGCCTTCGTGGAAGTAAAGGGAATAATTCATCCCATGAATCAAGTCTTACACTATACGCGCCGATAGATCAGAATCTCTTTGTAACTTACAACAGCCAGCCTAGTAAAAACTGGTCCCTTACCGTTAGAGGTTCATTTATGGCTTGTTCAACAATACTTTTCAACCGTAAACCAGTATCAAGGGAAATGCCGAAGTATTAGGCAATACAACAACGTATAAAGCAGCAGGGGCAATCAAACAACTGAAAGGCAGAATTTCTGAACTTGGGTTCAAGAAAGACTGGCTCAATGGTAAATGCAACT
>CAXSIE010000492.1:924-4039 GCA_964237295.1 uncultured Flavihumibacter sp.
TTTCATGATATAGACAGGCAAAATATTGCAGAGAATATCCCCCGTTACAAATTATCGCAAGGAAATAGGTGCCAGTAATTTAAAAGGAATTTATTTTGGCCTAAAGGGCGAAATAATATAGGGATTGAATATTGTAATCAACTATGCTTATAACGATTCGAAGATAACAAAAGATATAGCACCTGCACTTGTCAATGCCAGAACTCCTATGTATGTGTAAACGATTCAAAATACTTAGTTGAATTATAAGTTCCCTTCAAAAATAGCGAACGGCTTTGGTGTTTCATCGGGCTACCAGTACCAGGGCGGCAGGGGCGAACGCTATGCAACTGCAACACCACATAAAATCCCCGACTATTTTTAGGCTGGATGGCGGAGTCAATTATCATTATAAGAAATACAGTATTAACCTGATTGTGAACAACATAACAGATAAGACATTGATCGCCACTCCCGCCAATTAATTTGTCTGCATTTATATTCACCGTATTATCAGTATTCCTGGCGTATACATTTTCGGTTTCGAGGAAAAAATTCTTCCGTTGTGATTATTATTCTATCAGGGATGATCGTGTCAGGAATATTTACTGCCTGTCTACTATTGTGTACGCATATTGTAAGAATGCTGGTAGGTCCTTGTAACAGGAATGCCATTCCTGCTATCATCTTTTTTGGTGGATCATTTTTATTATTGATTGATAATTTTCCAGGAGCCTGCTGGCATTTGAAATTCCAATTGGAATTTTTACAATGCTGCTTGGCGCACCTTTTTTTATTTTTCTATGAAAATGAACAAGATCAACTGGGCATAATATGATTGAGGCAAGCTCCATAGAAATAGCTGGACTCTCCTTTTCAAACGGAGATGTTTCTATATATTGGATGAAATCAATCTTTCAATTCCAGTAAATAAATCTTCTGTTTTGTTAGGCAGAAATGGAAGCGGAAAATCTACTTTATTTAACATCCTCGCCGGACTGTTAAAGCATGAAATCGGATCGGCAAAATTATTAAACAAAGAAACCAATTTTCTCAGTTATGCAGAAAGGGAAAGACTTATATGCTTCCTGCCACAGTTTCATAAGGCTGTTTTTCCGTTTGAAGTAAGAGATGTTATTTTAACCGGCAGAGCTGCCTTCTCAGGCATCCGCTCTTCAAAAGAGGATATTGAAAGAGAAAGAAAGCCATTGCTGAATTAGGCATTGAAAGGCTTGCGGAAAGACCCTACAATAAGTTGTCGGGTGGTGAACAACAGCTGGTGATAATAGCCCGGATTCTTGTTCAAAATCCATCGGTCATTATCCTGGACGAGCCTACCAATCACCTGGATGTTTATTACCAAACTTATCTATTAAGAATACTTAAACGGTTTTCGCATACGGGTTACACCATCATTGCGATCATGCATGATCCTGCTTTTGATCATGACCTTATTGCTACTTATAAAAAAAATTGTTCCCCGATCTCGATAAGTTAGCAAAAGAGGAAAAGTATCGTTTTGAGCTGATTATCGCTCACTGGGATGTTACGATGGAAAAGGTTTCGCTGGATTGATTAAAGGGTCGTTTTTTAATTTGTTTACAACGATTCAGTGGAAATAGGGCACAGGGGAATTTCTTTGTGCCCTCCTATTTTTCCTCCTCCAGCCGTTCTCTGCATTGAAAAAAGTGTTTGAACCGGAGAACGACCGTGCGTTACATTAGGTTTAACTTGACATCAGTTCTAAGAATCATTTACAATAGAAAGGATATATGAATCATTGCACGATCATTCGCTTTTATAATTCCATTGGCCAGGTTTTGTGAAAAAGGTGTTTGAAAATTGCCGCCAATAGATATCTTACTAAATGTTACTTCTGTTCCCACTGTACCCATAAGCAGGTTGCCACCAGATATGTCAACCGAAAATCTTTTGTCAGTATCCTTTTGACCTTTCTCATACAATACACCAGCATTAGGTGCAACCGTTACTATATTTAAAATGCGAATTTTATAATATGCCTGTATATTAATACTCACTTTATTTCCATAACTGTAATCATGCTTGTTAATTGTATTTATTTTATAACTGCCAGATGCGCTGATTCCGGCATCCTGCAAACGTATATCGTACATGGCATTTAAGGTGAAATCAGTGCTGCCGGTTCCAAGTTGAAACAAGTTCGCACTTTCCGTTGTATTCGATTTATCAACGGGATTGTATTTGCCAGTGGGTAATTTTATGCCACCGCCAACCCATAAACTTTGTACCATAGCCACTCAAGGAAATATCACCCAAGCCATCTTTTGTTTTCTTTAATCCCTGGTTTAACCTTTCATCAAAGCTGTAAGGGATAGCACCTATCAGGCGAAACTTTTTGCCGATGTTCCAGCCACCCCAGAATTCTACAGTGCGATATTTTTCATTGGTTGTCAGGTAACTTGTTGAACCACCTACACCAACATGGGTAAGTAATGAGTTATATCGAAATCGAAGTCCGAATATATGCTTGCTGAAGTCGGGCAAAATTCCAATATAACTGTTGCCAACCCCACAGCCACAAATGTCACAGGCTTTCAGCTCACCACAGTAAGTAAAAATGATGCAATGCAATAAAATAATCTTCTTCATATAATAGGGTTATTGTTCAGAGAATCTTTTGTCGAATAAAAATGTCCTGTCGTTTAAAGTATTTAAAAAAGCGCTTATCACCATTCTTTCGGTAACAGTAAGTGCAATACCGGTGAAACCGTTTGATTGGAAAATCGGGTCAAGAATAGGAGAGTGCTGCACTTGCGTCGTGTAATGATCCAGCACAGCATCTATAGTAAAAAATCTTCCATCGTGCATATAGGGAGCAGTGTATTCAAGGTTACGAAGACTCGGTACTTTAAATTTGTATTTGTCTGTATCGTTTTGCGTAATAAGGTAACGGCCCAGGTCATCCGTGTTACTGATACTTATTCCATTGTTCCTGAAAGAGTGATCGGTAAACAACGGTTCTGAATGACAGCTGCTGCACTTTTGTTTAAACACAGTGTAACCCTGCTGTTCTTCTTCGGTGAATGTTTTACCGGCTTCATGACGCATAACACTATCGTATTGACTCTTACTACTAACACACATCAGCATAAAC
>CAXSIE010000493.1:0-363 GCA_964237295.1 uncultured Flavihumibacter sp.
TACCCCGGCTTTGCAGGAATTTGGGATTGCTGATACCTTCAATAAGTGGTTTTGGCTCACTATCGGCAATGCCATCCTGATCGGAGTCTACATAAACAACCAGGTCCATGCCGGTAGCTTTGCCTGTTTCTTTTGAGAAGGCTGTATGCAGCACATACACCTTATCGCCGATCGGTAATATTCCACGGGGATTATCTACCATGGCAAAAGTAGTGTGCTTGTCTACCTTGCCATCATTGTCAGTATCGTATAGTTTTATGATACTGCCTTTTCCGGGCGTTTTGCCAAGAGAACCGATCATATCCACTCCTACAAATACTTCTCCGGTGGGTGCCACCGCAAGGCAGGCCGGACTCGGCGTAA
>CAXSIE010000493.1:383-4034 GCA_964237295.1 uncultured Flavihumibacter sp.
GATCAGGACCTGTATAATTGGTCACTTCCAGCTCAGCCGGCCAGTCTGGTAGAGGAGTAGTAGTAACTGATTTTTTTGGTGATGGATCACCGGTCTGTATTTGAGACGGATTCAGATTAACCGTATAGCCAATAATAATGATAACGGCGGCAAACAAAATCATTGAAATTTTGAACATAGAGTGCATTTTAAAAGAGGTTGCTAAGTTAACGAGCCTGATTGATGAAACAGGTGAATTCTTCAGTTTTATTATTAAATGTTACGATGATTAAATGCCACAAAGGCACGAAGGCACAAAGGAGCACGAAGAAAATCCTTTGTGCTCCTTTGTGCCTTCGCGCCTTTGTGGCTACTTTTGCCGGCAATCATGACTCTGTTAACCGTTACCGGCATTTCCAGCAAAAAAGATAATAATCCTTTATTAAAGGCAATCACCTTTACCCAGCAAAAATTTCAGAAGATCGCTATCGCCGGTGAAACGGGCTCGGGTAAAAGTACCCTGCTGAGAATTATAGCCGGGTTAGTTCAACCGGATGCCGGATCGGTATTTTTAGAAGGTAAAAGAATTTTAGGTCCAGAAGAAAAATTAGTTCCCGGCCACCAGGCCATTGCTTACTTATCGCAACAGTATGAGCTTAGAAATGCATACAGGGTAGAAGAAATCCTGTCTTATGCCAACATGATTCCTGAAGAAGAAGCGGATAAGCTATATGAAATATGCCATATCACACATTTGGTGAAAAGAAGAACTGACCAGTTGTCGGGTGGGGAAAAGCAACGGATTGCTTTAGCGCGGTTGCTGATCGGTTCTCCTCAATTGTTATTGCTGGATGAACCTTTCTCTAACCTTGATATGATCCACACCGGGATCTTAAAATCTGTTTTACGGGATATCGGTGATAAGCTCGCAATCACCTGCCTTATGGTTTCGCATTCGCCGATGGATACGCTTTCGTGGGCTGATGAAATATTTATTATGAAGGAAGGAGCCATCATTCAGAAGGGCACGCCGGTGGAGATCTACCGGCAACCAATAACGAGTATGCTGCCGGGCTGTTTGGAAGTTATAATTTGCTGGATGCTGCTGGTAGTGGTAAAAGATTGTTTGTACGTCCGGAGGATTTTAAGATCGTTTCATCAGGAATGAGGGTAGAAGTTGTGGAAGTGTTGTTTTTTGGTAGTTATTATGAACTGAAGGGCTTGCTTGAGGTGAACGTGATAACGATAAGAACTTTGGAGGATGGCTTTGTAAAGGGTGATGTTATTTGTGTTTCGATTTCCTTAAATGCTGAGTGTTTTCTATAACCACAGAGGTAAAGCCAGAGGAGGAAGAAGAGGCTACGCAGAGACCTCCTCTGTATAACCTCTTCTTCCTCCTCTGGCTTTACCTCTGTGGTTATAGAAAACTTATTCAGCCACGAACTCCCATGCACTCTTATAAGCACCCATCTTCTCCGCATAAGTAATAAAATCAAAATAAAAAGGCAACTGCGAAAGCGTAGCGCTGTCACCGATCACTACTAGCTTCTTCCTGGCTCTAGTCATGGCTACGTTCATGCGTCGGATATCTGAAAGAAATCCGATTGCCCCTATCGCGTTACTGCGTGTCATGCTGATATAAACGATGTCACGTTCCTGACCCTGGAAACTATCTATGGTGTTAACCGAAATTTTATCTCCATAAATATGCAGGCCGGGAGAGTGCTGCAACTGTTCTTTTAAAAGATGTATCTGTTGCTTGTACGGCGAGATGACAGCGATCGTTGGAAAATCGCCGGCCTTGTAATGTGCCTTTAATCCGGAAACAAGATGGTTTAAATGTTTGAACAAAAACGCGGCCTCGTCAGGATTGGTAGAACTGGTGCCGTCAATTTTTTCTTCAAAACCACATCCGGCCGTATCAACAAATTCCAGCGGCAGGTCACCGGGAAACAATACATGTTTTGCAACGGAAGGATGTGCCTGTAGCCTGTTCCGGTAAAATACTTTGGAAGAATAGCCCATGATGACCTCATTCATCCGGTACTGTTCTTCCAATAAAACCACCGCTTCAGGATGCAGCGCTACGCACTTTTCAAGCAGCGTTGTGCTTAGTCCGTTTTTTGCGGCAGCGGTTGATTTAACTGTGGGGGATAACTGAAAATGATCGCCGGCCAGGATAAGTTTTTGGGCTTTCAAAATGGGTATCCATGCTGCAGGTTCCAAAGCTTGTCCTGCTTCGTCCATTACAACGGTATGGTATTTCAATTTTTTTACGGTATAGTGGTTAGAACCGACGAGCGTAGCCGTAATTACCTGTGCTTTTGCTATCAGGTCATCTATGATATACTGTTCGGTGTTGCTTACTTCTTTCATGATCTTATGCGCTTCGTCAAACAGCGCCTTGCGTTGATCCCGTTCGGCTTTACCAAAATTGCGTTTGTATTTATGGGCCATGTTCCTGAAATCATTGGCTTGTTTTTTCAGGTTCTTCATTTCTTTCATGCGTGCATGAGCAGCTATCTTACTATCCAGCGTTAAAGACATCAGCCTTTCCGATACCCTTGCCGGATTGCCTACCCGAAGCACATTCAATCCCTCTTCCGATAGTTTTTCACTTAACAGGTCTACGGCGGTATTGCTGGGAGCCACCACCAGTACCTGTTTGTGATCCTGGTTTATCAATGCTTTGATAGCTTGTACCAGCGTGGTGGTTTTACCCGTTCCCGGCGGGCCGTGAACAATAGCCAGTTCATTGGCAGACAGTATTTTCTGTACCGCAGCCAGTTGGAAAGCATTTAATTTGGGAACCGGTACTTCAGGGATTGCAACATTAAAAGTGGGTGACTTTTCTCCCGTTACTATTTTTATCAAACGGCTGCCTTCTTCTTTTTCACCTAGCGATGAAGCTGTTTTGAGGGCCGTTGTCATTTCATCATAACTGTTATCATCGAAAAGCAAATCAACACCTAATTTGCCGTTACGCGACCATTCCGGAAGTTCATCGGTGTTTAAAGTGATCTTAAGCAGGTTGCCGCTTTGAAAAGATATGATGCCGTCTGCACGGTCAGCCTTTGAGTCGTGATTGGAGAAAAGCGCTGCAGGCATTCCGAACCGGAACTGGTGGGTTACATCCTGGTGAGTGGTACGTTCAACCTCCACCGTTATGTAATCTCCCCGGCTCATCTCCGAACCCCTGATGGCTACAGGGTACCAGGTGATTCCATTGGTTCTGCGCTGTGTAACGGAGGATGATTCTGTTATTCTTAAATAAGATTGCTGATCCTCCTGCCTTTCCAGTTTTAAAAGATCCAGCAGCTTTTTGAAATAATCCATTTTAATGGTTAATTGTTAGTGGTTAATGAAGTTCTTATGGATTCTTTGTAACTTAATTTTAAAATATGGATTATTATTTTAAAAGTTTTACTCAAATATAGGATGAGTAGCTTCATTGTTGATAGTGCCATCAGCCGTCAGCTCATTAACAACCTACAAAAAACGCTATGAACTGGACACAGGTTATTGATCCATTCCATAATATTTTTCTCTCAGCCCTGGTAGCTGTGCTTCCGATCCTGTTTATATTCTGGGCATTGATCATAAAAAAAATGAAAGGGTACCAGGCCTGCTTAATAAGTACAGGACTGGCTTTACTGATAGCCACTCTTGTAT
>CAXSIE010000494.1:0-360 GCA_964237295.1 uncultured Flavihumibacter sp.
ACCGAGCCATTGGATGTTACGGTAGTGGTGATGCCCCAATACGCTGAAGCTCCGGGCCCAAACCTTACTTCTTTACCTTCCATGCTGCCCAGATTTTGAAGCACGCCTAATTTACCAATGGCTTTGCAGCCATGCATTTCCTGGTAAATGGACGGAATTACCAATAGTAAAAAGCCGAGTGTCATTACTCCGAATATCATCCAGGCAAATTTTTTCTTTTTAAGCATATATCCCAAAGTGAAAATCATTGCTATGGGTATAAGAATGATCAGAACATTTTCAATCATATTGGTAAAGTAACTAGGATTTTCCTGCGGGTGGGCACTATTAACGCCAAAGTAACCGCCACCATTTGTGCCC
>CAXSIE010000494.1:392-1403 GCA_964237295.1 uncultured Flavihumibacter sp.
TAGCGATCATTGCTGCCGCAGGTCCTCCTGACACATTTACCGTGTCACCCTGCAAACTTATAAAACGGTCTTTACCCTGAAAACTCATCGGGCTTCCGTTAAAAGCCAGTATAACGGCCACCAATATTGAGATAGGCAATAAAATGCGTGTGCAGGATTTTACAAAATAGTTATAAAAATTACCCGGCTTATCTGCGTTTTTATCCTGCATAGCTCTGAATACAACAGCACATGCCGCCATGCCGGTACCGGCACTGATGAACTGAAACAACATCAATAATAATTGTCCTAAATAAGAAACACCGCTTTCTCCGGAATAGTGCTGCAAATTTGTGTTAGAGATAAAGCTAACCGTAGTGTTAAAAGCAAGATCAGCACTCATGGAGGGATTGCCATCGGGGTTTAAAGGCAGCCAGCTCATATTCATTAAACCGAACATGGATAACAGAAACCATACTAAATTGATGGTCAGCAATGCAACAAGATTTTGTTGCCATGTCATTTCGTTATCGGGTTTAATACCACCCACTTTAAAAAATAATACATCAATAGGGTTTAACATGAGGTCTAACCAGGTATGTTCACCGGTGTATACTTTTCCAATATAGCGGCCGAGTGGAATTGCAAGCAGCACCGTGATAATAAACATGGCTATAACGCCCAGGATTTCTGTATTCATACAACTATTTTTATGGTACTTAAGTGGATTTAACCTTTTAATAAAGGAGTTAAAAATTTTCAGGTTTAATGAGCACATAACAGATATAACAAAAAACCAGTATCGCCAAAATGAATAATAATGTCATAAATTATATTTTATCAAAGAAGTCAATCGATTTGTAAAAGATCGCAAAGCATAAGAGCCCTCCGATAACCAGTAAGAGTGTGAGCATAATTATAACTTTAAAGTAATTTCATTTTTATAAAGATTGTGTTCATCATTGCCAGTACTGCCAGCCAAATAATTATGATAATGATTGTTTCTCTTGCATTAAGATTTTTAAGTTTCAT
>CAXSIE010000494.1:1413-4001 GCA_964237295.1 uncultured Flavihumibacter sp.
TCGGCAGCACAATATTTACATGCATTTATCCAATGTGTTCAGTCATTGATTTAATTACTTGTTATTAACATTATTGCAGGAGGTTTGGAAGTAAATTCGTTCGGCTTAAATACCCGATTTTAATATTTGTTGTATATAAGCCGAGTATAGGCTGATCGGAATGAGGCCTTGTATTTTATTTTTTTCTTCCCTGTTGCATAAATTAAATAAAGAGGAGAATGAATAAACATATACATTTTCGATCGCGTCCTTTACTATTTTATTACCTTTAATATGAATGTTTTCAGCGATTGTAAAGCATTTTTTCACTAATCGCAAATCATGCTGCACTACCTTTTTCTTTGTGTAGCTGGCCAGACATGAGATGGTTTTCAGGATGTTCTGTTGCGATGTAATGCTTTTAAGCTCCTCTTTTATTTCCGGAAGTTCATCTACCAGATAGGCAGGTACTTCGAATTGATTTATCATAATAATTCTTTTAGGATAATGTTAGTTGCTAAAGATGTGCCTCATTCCACAACGGTTTAACCAAAATAACAAGATGCCCTACTGTTGAGGGTTACAGAGGTATCTTAGATATCAACACTAAAAAAGCAAAAAAAAACCCTTCCATTTTGGAAGGGTTCATTATTAAAATGACAAGGTTATTTTATACTATATTCTTCGATTTTCCTGTACAAGGTGGTCAGTCCTATATTCAGCAATCGTGCTGTTTCGGTTTTATTACCACTGGTATATTGTAACACTTTATAAATATGCTGTTTTTCAACGGAAGCCAAATCCAGCAGGGAAGATTCATGATCGTTTGAATTATTCTGGAATTCAAATGGTAAACTGCTTTCATTTATACATTGACTGCTTTCTAAAATTACTGCTCTTTCAATTACATTTTTCAGTTCACGTATATTTCCCCTCCAGTTGTATTGCTGCAATATCTTAGTAACCTGCGGAGTTACACCTTTCAAACTTTTGTTTGTCTTGTTAGCAAATATCTCAACATAATAGTTAACCAGCAGTGGAATGTCTTCTTTCCGCTCTCTCAAGGGCGGAAGTGTAATGGCAAATACATTTAAACGATAAAATAAATCCTCGCGGAAGTTATGGTTTTTTATTTCTTCTTTGAGGTTGCGATTCGTGGCTGCAATAATGCGGACATTTACTTTTATTGATTTCGTATCGCCTACTTTAATAAATTCACTTGTCTCTAAAAACCTGAGTAATTTACTTTGTAAATCAAGATGCATTTCACCAATTTCATCCAGGAACAATGTACCCGAATTGGCTTCTTCAATCAGTCCTTTTTTATCTTTTGTTGCACCGGTAAAAGCGCCCGCCTTATGCCCGAATATTTCACTTTCCAGCAGTTCTTTTGAGAGGGCGCTGCAGTTGAGGGCCAGGAATGCTTTACCTGATTTTGAGCTGGCATTATGTATAGCCTGCGCAAATACTTCTTTGCCGGTTCCGGTTTCACCTAGTAACAATACTGTGGTATCGGTGGGAGCTACTTTTTCAGCTAAATTGATAGCCGCCAGAAGCGGTTTTGAAGTGCATATTATACTTTGAAAGTTATATTTTTTACCAACCAGATTCTCCAATCTTACAATCTTCCTTTGTAATTCTACCTTGTCAATTGCTTTATACAATAGTGGAATAACCCTATCGTTATCATTTCCCTTGGTAACATAATCAAAAGCACCATTTTTCATTGCCTGAACACTGTCAGGAATATTGCCATAAGCAGTTAAAAGAATTACTTCAATGGTAGCATTTTTCGCTTTTATATCTTTTATAAAGTCAATGCCATTGCCATCTTGTAACTTTACATCACACAGAATTACATCAGGCTCTTCTTTATCAATTAACTTAAGCGCAGACCTTAGATTCCCGGCTTCTGAAACCGTAAAGCCTTCCAGTTTAATCAGCCTGGCTAACAAGCTCCTTAATTTCTCCTCATCATCAATTATCATGACCTTGTTCATAAGGGTTGTTATTTTATTTTATGCAGCCTAAATTACTTAATAAACATTCGGGATACATAAAATGATGAATACTCTTATTAATACAATGTTATCAGTATATCATTTATTACTTTTCTGGTGATAATCGCATATTATTAATAAGGCGCAAAAATAAGGCATGAAGTATTTATATAATTTTGTTGCTGTGGTATATATTTTGCAAATCAAAATAGGAAGTTAGTAATCAATTTCTAATAAATAGAACTAAACAAGCATATGCAACCGATCACTATAGCGGGTCGTCGCGATAGCCGTATCAATGTTTTGGAAGTTATTGGCAACGCCAACATTGGGGGAATGGAGAATTATATCAAAAATTTTATTGCCAATTTACCGGACGATGAGTTCCGTGTAACTTGTATCTGCCCTTATGAAAGCCGTTTTACCGATTCGTTGCGGCAACTTGGAGTGGAAGATGTTTTTGTTACGCCAATAGAAGATGACCCTAACTGGCGATCGATACAGCTGACGGTTGAGGTGGCTCATCTTCACCAGATAGATGTATTGCATGCGCACATGCCCAAAGCGCACGTCTTGGCCGGACTGGCGGGCTGCCTGCTACACAAGCCG
>CAXSIE010000495.1:0-1658 GCA_964237295.1 uncultured Flavihumibacter sp.
ATTCGTAAACCAGCCAGGTGTCTGTAACACCCTTTTCGTCTTTCAGCGCTTCCTGGTTTTGTGTAAAGCCTATCAGGTTTCTTACCTCCTTTGATGATTTTTATATCGGTCGTTTATTACAAGTTAAGCATGAAATTACAGAATGGATTGAAGTGCAGGTCTGTAAGTATTTTTTTAAACTCTTCTTTTCCGGCTTTTACGCTGTGGTGTAGAAAACATCCTGCGTAATACACTGCTATCCTATAGCAAGTTACGTAACACATGAACATAAATTCGTTTCAGGCATGCTTAACGCTTAAGTTTGATACGGAGTAATGCTATAATTTCCTGCCACAATTATCCGGATAATTACCTGCTAAACTGCATAAACTCTCCTCCCCCAATCCTGCAGAACTGTATCTTCTATTCAAATTAAAAGCCATCCTATGCTTATCAAACAATTTAATTTATTAAATGATCTTGAAAAAGAAAAGACTGTTAGTGCAGTGGGTATTTTTTTAGGATATTATGAAGAACACGGTTACATGAGTGATATCTATAAACTCTTTAATTTTTATGTGGAATTTACATACGACATTCACAAAAATGAAGGTGTGCTTATTACAACAAACCTCAATCCGGAGAAATTACCGGTCATGGTTAAAATACTGGATCCGGTAGTAAACGCAGAACAAAAAGTTAAAAAGTAATTTAAATAATTTAAAGCTGAAAGCAAAGGCCACAAAGACACTAAGGCACAAAGAAACACTAAGGAAATTCTTTGTGCTTCTTCATGCCTCCGTATCTTTGTGGCCAGCTGGTGTTCAGCGGTAAGATATAAACTGAGAATTACATGAATTCATGATATGGATAATCATTTATGGTTACTATTTTACCAGTAGCAATCAGTAATGTCAACTCACTTCTTCAAATTTTTCTATTATCACTTTAATGATTTCAGGCCTGTTTTCCATCTTGAAAATCAGCGTAATTTTTCCATCTTTTCCTTCAATATCAATGGTAACAGTAATAGTTTCTTCCGGCGATTTATTGAATGAACCTTTAATGAACGTTTTTCCCTCCCTGAATGGAACATTCCATTTGCAGGTGTTGGTTTTTATGGAGAACATCATTTTTTGTTCATCATTTACATGTATGTTCACTTCAGATTGATTGATCTGAATAACAGATTTTTCATCTACTGTTCTTTGAATAGTGCCATTGCTGTCAAGATAGATGGTTTGTGAAGCAGTTAGCAATAGCTTTTTGCCGCATTGTGCAACACTCGCTAAGGTGTTTGTCATAAACAAGGAAAAGAAAAAAATAAGTGCTTTCATGTTTTAATTTTAATTGTGAAACAATGATAGCGCATACCAACAATCACTATAAGTGATTGTGATGAAATGCCATAAAATTGTGACGGGTGGGATTTATTGATCGTTAAGAATATTTCTGAAAAGATACTAACAGCATCCTTATACGAACCTTAAAGTACAGACACCCGGTTTACAACCCTCACTTTAATATCCGGCTTGCTGTTAAGAGGAACAATAAAAATTACATTTTCTTCAACCGTTTCTCCAACCCCTATATTTTATATGCTGAATTGCCCGATTTATAAGATGTTCAACCGATGGTTCAAAATCGGGGCCGGTAAATTGTACCCGGAAATAGGTGCG
>CAXSIE010000495.1:1668-3991 GCA_964237295.1 uncultured Flavihumibacter sp.
TACCTAAAACATGCATTATGAGAAGAAGAAAGATTAAATACAGCCTAAGTGATTATGGGATCTGCTTTATGATTAACTGTTTCATGATGACTGTTCCTGATAATGTATTTTGTCAGAATGTTACAGCACAAATAAAGCTTAACCAATTAGGCTTTTACCCAGCTGCGCCGAAGCTGGCCGTTGTTACCGGAGCAACCAGTTCCACCCGTTTTTATATTGTTTCCACCAACTTACGCGATACGGTTTTCTCCGGCATATTAGGCGAACAGAAGCAGTCGCTGAATTCATCTGTAAAAACGAAGCTGGCAGATTTTTCCTCACTTGGAATCAAAGGAAGTTTTGTTGTGCTGGTGCCTGGCATTGGCCATTCGTATATTTTCATCATCAGTGATGATGCAAACAGGGCAGCTGCAGTAGCTACACTGAAAGGTTATTACTATCAACGGGCTTCTATGGAGCTGGAAGAAAGGTTTGCCGGCAAATGGCATCGTTCGGCAGGGCATCCCGATGACAGCGTTTTAATTCATGCATCGGCTGCCACAGAGGAGCGTCCCGAAGGTACCGTTATTTCCACGCCGGGCGGCTGGTACGATGCCGGTGATTATAACAAGTACATCGTTAATTCCGGTATTACGATGGGCACGTTATTATCGGCGTATGAAGATTTTCCGGATTACTTCAAAAGGCTTTCTGTAAACATTCCTGAAAGCGGCAATGCGGTTCCTGATATTTTAGATGAAGCGCTCTATAACCTGCGCTGGATGCTGACCATGCAGGACCCTAATGACGGCGGGGTATATAATAAATGCACCAATATAAAGTTTGATGGAATGGTAATGCCCGGCATAACAAAAGCGCCACGTTATGTAGTGCAGAAAGGAACCGCCGCCACGCTTGATTTTGCCGCTGTTGCCGCACAGGCGGGTCGTATTTTCAATAAGTATAAAAAAGCATTGCCCGGCCTTTCGGATAGTTGTATAGCCGCCGCTAAAAAAGCATATTCATGGGCATTGTTGAATCCTGACATGGAGTATAACCAGAACAGGATGAATCAAACGTTCAAGCCGCCGGTTTCCACGGGTGGTTACGGCGACAGGAACTTTGGGGATGAATGGTTTTGGGCCGCAAGCGAATTGTTTCTTACCACGAAAGATAAAAGCTGTCATGATGTTGTAGTAAAGCACCTGAAAGACAATGTTAGCCTCCCAGGATGGAGCAATGTAGGCATGATGGCTTATTATTCGCTTTTCAGGTTTAGTAATGAGCTTTCCGCTGTCGACAGTTTTACAAAAATGAAAGTTAAAATCCTCAGCATGGCAGATGTTTATATTGAGAAAGTTTCGGCCAGTGCTTTTG
The DNA here is from genome assembly GCA_964237295.1 of uncultured Flavihumibacter sp. Lineage (GTDB taxonomy): Bacteria > Bacteroidota > Bacteroidia > Chitinophagales > Chitinophagaceae > JADCRZ01. The sequence goes on from CAXSIE010000495.1 coordinate 3,025, forward strand.
CCACTGTGATGGGCGGTTCCACAAGAGATTTTGGATGGGGGTCCAATTCCAATGCGGGCAACCAGGGAGTTTTATTAATTAAAGCTTACCTGCTTACCGGCGACAAAAAATATATAGACGGGGCCTTATCAAACCTTGATTATTTATTAGGACGAAATGCTACCGGCTATTGTTTTGTTACAGGCATCGGCAGCAAGTCACCCATGTTTCCGCATCATCGTCAGTCTACAGCGGATGGGGTGGTAGAGCCGGTTCCCGGCTTACTGGCGGGTGGTCCCAATCCGGGCATGGAAGATAAGTGCAGGTATGAATTTACTGAACCCGAAACGGCTTATTCCGACAGCGATTGCTCGTATGCTTCTAACGAAATAGCCATCAACTGGAACGCACCGATGGTTTATCTCGCTAATGCTATTGAAGCGTTGAAAAACAAAGTTGGCTATACATCAAATAAAAAAGCACCCTTGTTGTTTTAGGTGCTTACATCTAAAATATCCACCCTTTGAACAATCTTTTTATGGGGAAGTGTTTATAAAAAGGGGCAGACTGGCAACAATCTTTGGGAAGAGTTTCTACAATTTAACAAGTCAATGCCGGAAAGTTCCCATATCATACGAGGGGCAGGCTCCGGTAGGATGCGCCTTAAGATTAAGCCGGGCATATATCTTTTTGTTTTGCGTCCATAAATCACCGACACGTTCTTATTAACAACATGCTGCTGGAATGATACCTGCATGATTGATGTTTCACAAGTTTAATAAATCAAACTTTATGAAAGAACGTATGATGAATGATGAAAATCCGGCAGACGGAATCAACCGTTATACCCGGCGCAAAGTGATTGGGGGATTGGGCGCAGGTCTGGCCGCACTGGCAGTAACACCGGCCTTTGCGGGATCAGGTGCGCCTTCTGCCGAGAACGGACTGCCACCCGGACTTGAAGACCCAACTGCAAAGTATCCCAAAC
>CAXSIE010000496.1:0-3987 GCA_964237295.1 uncultured Flavihumibacter sp.
ACCGAAAGTATACTATCAATCCCAATACTGCAAATACACCAACAATATTTAAGACAACTTTTATCCATAATGCATATTTTCCTGTTTCTATTATAGCTGCTGCCGAACCTGGAATATTTAAGAGAAATATCAATCCCCCGCAACCAGCGATCAGTGTAATAAGAAACTGGCTTATGCTTCCTACTATGGTTAAAGAAACGCCTCTTATACGGTTCCCTTCACGAAGGTATAAGACCCGCCCGCCATATTCCCCTATCCTGTTGGGGGTGTTCATTGCAAATGCCACACCGGCAACGGTTGCTTTAAAAGCTTTCCACCAGCTTATATCTTCCAGGCCTTTAAGCAGCACCTGCCATTTTCTTGCTTCCACTCCCCAGTTAACCAGCATCAGCAATAACACAACCCAAAACATCCAGCTTTGTTGTCCTTCCAGCGCATATTTTATCTTTGCAACGGATAAGTGAAGGTCTGGCTGATTTTTAATTTGATGATAGATAGAAAGAGATAACCAGATAAACAATACCGGTCCAAGGAAGTAATTGAAAAAGATTTTGATATTTTTGTTCAGACGCAGCATTTGCTCGTTCAAAAATACCTTCTCTTTGCAAAAGGCATCAAAAATAATTTTAGGAATTGATCCGGGTACCCTTGTTATGGGTTATGGAATTATAGAGATCCGGAATAACAACATCATTTTACTGGAGATGAATGTATTAAAACTCAATCCGAAAAAAGATGCTTATGAAAGATTAGAGATGATTCATAACCGTGTGGTAGAACTGATACAAAAATATAAACCTACCACATTTGCAATTGAAGCGCCTTTTTTTGGAAAGAATGTTCAAAGCATGTTAAAGTTAGGAAGGGCCCAGGGCGTAGCTATCGCAGCAGCCATGCAGGCATCCATACCGGTTACTGAATATTCTCCAAAAAAAGTTAAGCAATCCATTACAGGAAATGGAAATGCAGATAAAGAGCAGGTATGGAAAATGCTGCAGCGCCTGACAGTTACTAATGAAAAACTCAAGGGCTTTGATGCATCTGATGCGTTGGCCGTAGCGGTGTGTCATCACTTTCAAACCAGTAAATCAATTATAACCGGCTCCGCCAAAATAAAAGGCTGGAATGACTTCCTGGCAAAGAATCCGGGAAGAATTGTATGATTTTTTAAAAGCCAGGGTGCTCACTTCAACCTGCTTTTAATGCTATCCTGTATCCCTATAAATTCTTCTTTTGACAAAACGAGCTTTGGGCGATTGAAATTCATATCATCGGCTGAATTAATAGGTATCAGATGCATATGCGCATGTGGCACTTCAAGTCCTATAACCGAGATACCACACCGGTTACAGTCAAAAGTTTTTTCCATTGACCTGGCGATCGGCTTCGCAAAAACCAGCATTTCACTTAGATAGTCATCGGAAAGATCAAAGATCTTATCGGTTTCAATTTTAGGCACTACCAGCGTATGGCCTTTGACCAATGGCATGATATCAAGAAAAGCAATGAACTTTTCATTCTCTGCAATTGTGTAACAAGGTATTTTTCCTGCAATAATCTTTGAAAAGATAGTCATCGGCTGCATTTTTATTGTTCAGGATATTACCTGTTAAAAAAGTCAGAGAATTAACTTCTCTGACTTAATCTGTAACCTTTGCTTTATAGTGTAATATTTTCAACCTTAAATTTCATTTTACCATTAGGTGCCACCACTTCTGCCACCTCTCCAATATGTTTTCCGAATAACCCTTTTCCGATTGGTGAAGTAACAGAAATTTTACCCACTTTAAGATCAGCTTCCTTTTCACCTACCAGTTGATAAGTTACTGATTTTTTTGTAGCCATATTTGTTATAGTAACTCTGGATAACAAACTTACTTTGCTGATATCTATATCTTTAGCATCCAGGATGCGCACATTGGAAAGTATTCCTTCCATCTGTTGAATTTTTGCTTCCAGCATTCCCTGGGCTTCTTTTGCCGCATCGTATTCAGCATTTTCTTTCAAGTCACCTTTTTCCCTCGCTTCGGCAATTGCCCTGGATGCTGCCGGACGTTCAACTGATTTCATTCGATGCAGGTCAACCTTCATTTGCTCAAACGCTTCTTTGGAAACGTAATTGTAATCACTCATATTCCCTCCTTTTATTTTGTCAAAGGTTCAGTTACCTTTGAGTAGTAGAAAAAAAATACAACGCTTCAGATAGACTAAAGCGTTGCATATATGCAAATATAAAAAATATTTATAAACCGTAAAAGATTAATACATCCGAACGGTTTATTGTTACAATAAACCTGAGTTTCTTAAACTAAACTTATTCCACTTCTCCATGAATAAAGAATTGTATTTTGATATAGTGTCAGATGAATGGGCCGGTGGTTTATATCGTCTTACAACAGAAACCGGAAAAACAAGTTTCTATTATCATCACAGTTTGTCTGATCTTGAAGATGATAATAATAAAACCACTGTTTCTGAAACCAATTATGACGGCTTTTCAGCGTTCTGGAAACAATTTACAATAAACAATCGCTGGTTTACTTTTCATCCATTGTACATTCATCCTGAACAAAGGCAATTTATTAAAGAAGCACTTACTAAAGTAAACTGGCATTTGATTGCTGATGAAAAATGGCGGGATATGTACCAGCGGCAATGGAATAAAGTGTTGAATAATCCGGCGGAGTATTATAAGCCTCTGAGACCTTAAACATCTGAGTTTTCTTAAAGCTTCAGCTTCTCCAATATTACTTTTGCCATCTTATAAAACGCTTCATGCGTGTAACCGGCTATATGAGGAGTAATGATAACATTTGGCTGAGCCAACAACCAATCAAGCTGCGCTTTCTCACTATCAATGTAAGTCTCCAGCTTTTCATTTTCTAACACATCCAGTCCGGCACCACTGATTTTTCCGCTTTCCAAGGCCCTGATAACAGCTGCAGTATCATGAACCTTGCCTCTGCAGGCATTAAAGAAATAAGGTTTTTGCTGAAGCCCGTTAAAGAAATCATCATTAGCCATATGAAAAGTTTCCTCCGTAAGCGGCACATGAAAACTTATTACATCGGCATAACGCTGAATCTGTTCCAGGTTCACTTCTTTAATATTCTTTCTGCCAAAATCGAAAACATATTTATCATAAGCCAGTACAGTAACATCGAAAGACGCAAGCAATTTTGCAAATGCCCTGCCTGCATTTCCGAAGCCGATGATCCCAACTGATTTACCGGTAAGCTCCGTTCCCCTGTTGGCCTCTCGTATCCACTTACCTTCTTTTATTTCAGCATTACTTGTTGAGATTTTATTCATCAGGTTGAGCAGCATTCCCAATACATGCTCGGCAACAGCATTACGGTTTCCCTCCGGACTGCTTACACAGGTAATACCCTTGGTTTCAGCATAAGGAACGTCAATCAATTCCATACCGCTTCCCAGGCGCCCGACCCATTTCAATTGCGGCGCCCTGTCTAAAATATTTTTATCTATTTTAAGCCTGGTAGTTACTATCAATCCCTCCATATCAACAATGGCATGTTGCAACTCATCATACGTTATCTGAGGTGAATAAACCACTTCATATCCTTTGTTTGTCAGTTCTTCCTGCAGGTATCCATGCACCTTGGCAGTGATAATAGCTTTCTTTCCCATGTTATGTTATGCAGTTATTTCTTTGATGGATGAATTTAAATCATTTTAAATGTTAATGCGGCAAATTCATGGATACTTAATTGCTCTGCCCGCCGGGTAAAAATCTCTTCTTGTAATGTCTCCGTTGTAAACAAACTTTTTACTCCGTTGCGTAACATCTTTCGCCGCTGATTAAACGCTGTTTTCACCAATACAAAAAACGCTCTTTCACTTTTCATTTCTGGCTTGTGGGGCAAAGGTTTTAATCGAATAACTGCGCTTTTAACATTGGGCGGGGGATTGAAACAATTTTCATGCACTTCAAAAAGGTATTCTACTTTAAAAAAAGCCTGAACC
>CAXSIE010000497.1:0-3951 GCA_964237295.1 uncultured Flavihumibacter sp.
TAAAAATTCATACTGATCTCCTGCCCAGTATTTATTGGAAAAGATTTCCACTTCATTAAAACCGTTAAAACCGGTTTTTTCAACCCATCCCCTGATTTCCTTTCCAGGTATACATCCTTCACCCATTAATCCACGATCATTTAGAAAATCAACAGTTGGTGTTTTCCAGTCGCTGATATGAAAAGCAAAAAGATGGTTATTGTTTCCACATCGGATAATTTCTTTTTCAAGATCAGGATCCCACCATAAATGATACACGTCAATAGCCACTCCCACGAAAGGCGAATTGATCTCTTCTGCCATATCATTTGCCTGCCGCAATGTTGTTATAGCCGAGCGCAGGTCTGCATACATCGGGTGCAACGGTTCAATGGCAAGTTTAACACCTGTTGCTGCAGCATGATCGAGCAATGCTGCAATACCATCCCGGATCTGCTTGCGCGATTCGATCAAAGACTGGCCGGGAACGGCGCCACATACCAGCACCACATGAGGGGCACCCAATGCTGCCGCTTCATCTATTGCCTTCAGGTTATCTTCTATGGCCAAACGCCGGCCTGCCGCATCAGCGTGAGGGAAAAACCCACCCCGGGCTAAAGAAACTATTTCCAGGTTACTATCACGCAGCATCTGTCCGGTTTTGATAATATCGCGGCCATGCAAAGCATCGCGCCATACAGAGATTCCTTTTACACCCATCATGGAAAACTGCCGTGCGGCTTCTTCAATACTCCAGGGTTTTGTTGTTATGGTGTGAACGCACCACTTGGATAAATCTGTCAATTGACCTGCGCTCATGGGATACAGTTATAAAATGTATAATATTTTTCATTGTTGATAACCCGCTGCAGGTACAAGGCCACTTCACGGGCATGGTAATCGCCCCACATGGATGATTCGCCATTGGGAATATTGCTTCCCGGCGGAATATAATCCCATCCGTTTGGCCGGTGATAAATGGAATGCAATAACAGTCCCTGATGATTTGAATCCATACTGAGATAAGGCTCTTCAAAAAGGGTGTTCAATACCGTTAGCCCGGCCTGCCAGTATTTATTACCAGATTCCGCTCCTTTATCATTTAAATATTTTCCCAGCCTGAGTAAACCCTGCGAAGCAATGGCTGCCGCCGAACTATCTACGGGCTCAAAGTTATTATACGGATCAGCGTCTGTATTAAGATAGTCTCCCAATTTATAAAGATGCGGTGCGCCGGTATCCCAGTAAGGAATGCCATTTAAGGGAGTGTTTGCCATATAAAAATCACAGGTAGCTTTAGCCGCTTTTAATAAATATAGTTCAACCTGTTCAATACCACCAAAGGATTGCAGGTCTTCCTGTTTACATGAATGTAACCATTCCAGTTCCTCCGCATAACCGCACATGGCCCATGCAAGTCCACGCGTCCAGGTGGTGCATCCCGAATATCCCTGTTGTGCATTGGTACAACGAAAATTACCATCTTTTGTATTGAAGATGCTTTCGTGAGCGGTTCGTCCCCAAACATCATAGCTATCGCGGCCTTCTCCGTAGAAAATACAATAATCGGCAGTAGCTTTCATATGCTGTAAAGCCCTTTCAAGCAGGCTCGTCTTTACATCACCTTCGCCCTGCAAGGTATGCCCCAGGCAATGGCTTATAATAAGTGCGCGGCAGGAACGGATGGTATCCACAAAAAGAGAATGAGCACCATTGAAGGAGTGAATGAATCCCCCGTTTTTAATAGTAGTCCAGCGGGTTGCCTGCACAGCGCCGGATATTTTTAAGGCTAGTTCATAAAAATTTACTTCCCATTCGTTGAAGGCGGTTTTTCCTTCCCTTATCAGCCGCAACAGGTTTCCATAAGTGCTTACATTGTTAAAGCCATGATCGTGTACGCCGGTATGGCTGATATGCGGCGCCATCATTTCAACGGTTTTCTTCCGGCCTGTTTCAAGAAAGGATTTTTCGCCGGTGGCATCAAACTGAAAGATGGCCGAACCATATTGAAAGCCTTGTGTCCATTCGGTCCAGCCGCGTGTTGTATATTTTCCCCGGACTGTAAATACAGGTGAACCTTTTGAGGCGTCATAATTATTTTCTATCAGATAGATCTTACTGGCAGAAAGTTCCCAGAAACGTTGCAATTTTTTTTGGAGGTCAGGAGGGGTTATTTCATATCTGATCTGAAGCATCGAAAAGTAATGATTAATGGTTAAGTGTTAACGGGGCACGGTTATAATTTAAAGATAGGGGTTTTGTGGTTGGGAGCGTTTGCTTTGCTTTGAATAGGCGTATTTACTCAGGTAAGGCAAATGCAATATAAGCATCACCGGGTTTGGTATCATTTTTACCGGCGCCGCCTGCAGCAATAACAACATACTGCTTTCCATTAACAGCGTAAGTAGCAGGGGTAGCATACCCTCCGGCCGGCAATGTGGTTTCCCACAAGATCTTACCGTTGTCCTTACTGATTGCGCGGAATTTCTCGTCCTTTGTAGCGCCGACAAATATCAAACCTCCGGCAGTAACAATGGTTCCACCGATATTCTGCGTACCAGTAGGCGGGATACCGCGTTTGGTTAAAGCGGCATATTCTCCCAAAGGTACCTTCCATAAAATTTCGCCGCTGTTCAGGTCTATCGCATTTAATGTTCCCCAGGGAGGCTTCACAGCAGGATATCCTTCCGCATCTAGAAATTGCGCATAACCGGAATGTGCATACCGGGGCTTGAGATCAAGGCTATCGGCAGCAACCTGCTTTGCAATTTTTGTTAGAGCTGGCTTATCAGTATTAAACAGGTAATTGACCACGGCATCAACCTGTTCTTTTGAAAGATTCGGGAAGGCCGGCATCTGTCCCTTACCGTTGGTTACACGCTCCTTCACCTGCTGTGCCGACAATTTTTTACCAACATCGATAAGCGAAGGAAAAGGCCGCTGCCCTTTCCGGTCCAGTCCATGACAGGTAGCGCAATTCACCTGGAATACATTTCTCCCTGCAGCTAACAGCTTGTCTTCATTGGCTATTGCCTCCACTTTTTTCAGACTGGTAATATTAGGAATCTCATTAGCATTAATATACAAAATACCCGTCTTCATATCAACAGACGCTCCGTTCCATTCGGCGCCGCCACGCATTCCGGGAAACACCATCGTTCCTCCAGGACCCGAAGGGGTGAAGATACCTTCGTTCCTCGCTTTTTTAAATTGTTCCAGTGCGTATGCATGTGCCTGGGGTGAAATATCCGTGATGTCTGATTCCGTATATTGTTGTCTTACAAATGCTGGCGGCCTGAGGGGAAACGGCTGAGTGGGCCAGTTTTTTTCTGTGGGAATTTGAGACGACGGCACTTTTCTTTCTTCTACTCCGAACAACGGTGCACCCGTTTCACGGTCCAGCACAAATATGTTTCCTGTTTTAGTAGCCTGGGCCACAGCCTCTGTTTTCTTACCATTATGATTTACTACAACAAGATTGGGCGTAGCAGGCAGGTCATAATCCCAAAGATCATGGTGTACCACCTGGTAGTGCCACACTCTTTTGCCGTTCGATGCCTCTAAAGCAACTACCGAATTAGCGAAAAGATTTTGTCCTGAACGGTCTCCACCATAAAAATCAGGTGCACAGGAACCTGTTGCAAAGAACACCCTGCCACGTTTTTCATCCAGGCTGAAACCAGACCAGGTATTGGCGCCACCGATTTTTGTCCAGTCATCCTTATCCCATCCATCGTAACCGAATTCACCAGGTTTTGGAATAGTATGAAATATCCAGGATTGCTTGCCGGTATGAATATTATAGGCCCTTACATGACCGGGTGCAGCCCCTTCGCTTTCACTTACATGCGAACCCAGAATCAGCAGTTCTTTATAAATGATTCCAGGAGAAGTTACATCAATGGATATTTCTTCAGGCTTACGGTCCAGGCCCTGGCGCAGGTCCACTGTGCCATGATCTCCGAATGCCTC
>CAXSIE010000498.1:0-1849 GCA_964237295.1 uncultured Flavihumibacter sp.
TGCCAACCTTTCCTTATTCTAATCCAGTATTCACGTTAACTTAATGACATTGCCCGAAGGGATGCCATAGAGAACTTTAAGCGCTAACAATAATACCACCCCTTCGAATGTTATAAGCCTCGTACCTCATACCTCATACCTCATACCTCATACCCATACCTAAAAATTATCATCCAGCACGGAATTCAACTGAATAATATCCGGCGCTTTGATATACCTGCTGTTGTACCTGAATCTCAGGTTCGATTGTATGGCTATTTTAAACACGTTGTTTCTATCACCCCTTCTCGGAAAATAAATCATTCTCAATTCAATGGTTCCGAATATAAGATCTTCATTACGGGTTCTTATCCCCCCTCCTATCCCGGAATAAAGATCTGATTTATTAAAGGCAACCTTTTCAGGTGTTAACAGCGAAAGATCAGCAAATGTAAAAGGAGCAACCTGGAAACCAAAAACTTTTCTTTTCAGGAATGCAACCGTCTCCGCATACATGGTAACCCTTCGCTGACCGAATACCGAATCAGTACTGAAACGTTCCAGTCCGTAAGGATTATCTATTCTTAAGGGTTCATAAGTAATCCTGTTAAACTGTTGGGTATAACTGAATTTTACATGCTCACGTATTTTCCAATTGTTGTAGTAATATAATTTACTGAACATGTTCGCCCCAAGCAGTAAACTTGCATCTTCCCAGCCGTGATTCCGGAAGCCACCTGCCTGTGCGATATATTGCATAAACTCGCCCCGTTGGGTAACAATAAAATAGTTTGCGTTTATACCTGCATACGGCCTTTTAAGATATAACTGCTGATACCACCCGCCGGTAAGCGCTATATTAAATCCATATGGCAGGTCTTCAGTAGTACCGAATCCATAAATATAATTGGATTTGTAAAAGTCCTGCCTGAAAAGGGTAAGTTCAGACAGCACGGCAATTTTAGTATTGTATAAAGGATCAAATTTATTGCCTATCTGGAAAGGCACTTCTACAAAGTGATTTCTCAGGTATCTGAGGGCAATAAAACTCCGGTCACGAATCCTGTTATCGCTTTTGAGTAATTTGGTAACTCCAAGATTATATCCACCCCAGACATCGTAAAGATTATACCTGTAGTTATAAAACTGCGTATCAATTTTATGATAATAATTTTCAGAATGGTTATAGCTTACTTCCAAACCACCCGCCAGCTTTGAGTAGGGCGATACTAAAGGCCTGTCAAGCCTTACATAAAATGCTTTTTCTTCCTCCGCTCCGGTACTGCGTCCTGTGTTGATATTGGTATATCCGATAGTGCCGTTTATAAATGTGTTGGCAATACTGTTTTTACTGTACAGCAATTCATAACCATAAACAGGCCGCCGGCTTTTATCAACCAGAACGGTATACTGCAGGGCCTGTCCCATGCCCATCAGATTGTTTTCCGCTATTCTTGCGCGTACCCGCTGGATGCCATTAACATCCAGTAAACCTGTAATGCTGAATAAGTCTTTAGTAATGATCTGAATATCCACAGAATCTTTGCTACCCGCAACCTTGCTTACGAGGATACGTGCATCCTGTATAAAATTCAGCGAGCGCAGGTATCTCTCATTATCCGCCATCAGGTAAGAATTTAAAATACTGTTTTCCCTGAAGAAAAGATTAGAACGTATTACCCAGCTTTTGGTATCATTGTGTAATAAATTAAGGATCCGCGTTCCAAAATATCGTATCCTTCTGCTGGTATCGGTAAATGCTTTTTCAAAACCAAGTTCCTTCGTGGTGATATGGCGTATTATTTTCCCATTGTAACGGTCAAAGTCATTTTCACTTTTGGAATTCAGTACGGTAGCACTCGCCGAGCTA
>CAXSIE010000498.1:1859-3943 GCA_964237295.1 uncultured Flavihumibacter sp.
TTTAAAAATATTATGAAAGAAAATCCTTGATCTGGATTCCTCTATAGTAGAATCCTGAGATGATGCAGTGTTGCTAATGAGCACAACCAACACGGTAAGGGTAAGAAATAGTACTTTTTTTTTCAGCGAATTCCGCAAGGCAGGTTATTTGATTTCAATGTACACATTATAATAATAACAGCATTTTCCATCTAAACTTTTAACTGGCTCTTAGTAGAAAGAGTTATTCATGGAGGAATTAAGCGCTAAGGTGGCATGGACGTCCTATGTTTACACCAATTTATGTAACTTTAAAATAATTAAAATTACATTTTGATAGATTTTCTTCTTAACAACAAATTGATTAATACAGCCATGCCTCCCGGCATGGTGATGGTTGATTTTATTCGTTACCACCAACATCTTAGCGGTACCAAGATCGGTTGCCGTGAAGGAGACTGCGGAGCATGTACCATCCTCACAGGAGAATTAAAGGAAGGCAGGGTAGTTTATAATGCCGTTGCTTCCTGCCTGATGCCCCTGTCAAATGCTCATGGAAAACATGTTGTTACCATAGAAGGCATTAATATAAAAGAACTTAACGCGGTACAGCAGGCTATATGTGACGAAGGCGCCACACAATGCGGTTTTTGTACACCCGGCATTGTAATGTCATTAGCAGGATTTTGTTTAAAAAGCATACCGGCCAACCAAAAAGAAGCAGGAGCTTACAGTACACAAAGCGCTGTTGCCGCGGTTGATGGAAATATCTGCCGCTGCACGGGATACAAATCCATCGAACGCGCAACACGGCGTGTTGCCGCCCTGGTTCAGGAAAACCAGGATGAAGATCGGGTTCCCTTTCTTATCAGTAAATCATTGCTTCCACCTTATTTTGCCGGAGTTGTAAAAAGCCTGGAATCAATTAATAATTCATCATTAGATAAAGAAGAAGAGGTTACAAAAAACTTACCTGTTAATACGCCGCTGAACGAACCGGCATTTCTCGGTGGCGGTACAGATCTGTATGTAAGGCAACCAGAAATTATGGTTCATAAAACCGGTAATTTCATGTTCAACCGTAAAGAACTTAAAGGAATTTCAAGGCAGGGCAATGAATGCTTCATAGGCGCGGCAGCAACCGTAGCAGATATGCTTCAGTCAGCAGTAATGCAGGAGTATTTTCCCGGCATTTCAGCATTTATCAAACTGGTATCTTCAACGCCTATACGTAATATGGCCACCATTGCAGGAAACTTTATCAATGCTTCTCCCATTGGTGATTTAAGTATTTTTTTTCTTGCACTTGATGTGCAATTGGTATTGAGTGATGGTATGGTAACAAGACAAATACGATTGCAGGACCTTTACCTGGGTTACAAAACACTCGCAAAGAAACCGTCGGAATACATCAAACAAATAAGGTTTTTATTGCCTGATAAAAATACGCTGTTCAATTTTGAAAAAGTGAGCAAAAGAACCCATCTTGATATTGCCAGTGTCAACACCGCGCTTTCCATTACCGTTGAAAATAATATAATTGTACAGGCCCGTTTATCTGCCGGTGGCGTTGGCCCCATACCTTTACTGCTTGCTGCAGCCTCCGGGTTTTTGCAGGGCAAACAATTATCTGTTTATACCATTCAGCAGGCCATCCAACAGGCATTAAAGGAAGTTTCGCCCATAAGTGATATAAGAGGAACAGCTACATATAAACGCTTGTTGTTGAAACAACTCATCAAGGCACATTTTTTAACACTGTTCCCCTATTTGGAAAAAGAGGAATTGATTTATGTATGAAACGGTTTTAATTATTATTCAGATTTCATGAAGAACATTGATGCTACAACACATACAAAAGGCGAATCCATTTACCTGGATGATATTCCGGTCATAGCCGGAACATTGTTCGGGGTAGTATTCGGTTCACCTGTTGCGAATGGAAAGATCGTTACGCTTGACTTAACACAAGCACGGTGCTCGGAAGGTGTGGTGAGGATATTTACCTTTGAAGATGTACCCGGTGAAAACCAGATTGGCGGCATTGTTCCTGATGAACCACTGCTTGCAGAATGGCATGTTCATTATTGCGGAATGCCGGTAGC
>CAXSIE010000499.1:0-3465 GCA_964237295.1 uncultured Flavihumibacter sp.
GAAGGTCCGGGCTCATGATCATAAGGCGCATCAAAATATTGCTGAACGGGTGCGTAATCTTTTTTCTTTACCTGGTTTACTACCCACTGGTAACTAAATTCAGGACGGTGCAAGCCCTTCATGGGGCGCATATCCCAGAGATCGGCCCTGTCAAGTGAAAAACGAAGATGATCTTCTTTTTGCCAGATGAGTGCGCCGATCATTCCATTGCCTAAGGGAATGGCTTCATCCCATTGTTTTGCGAGCGTGTCGAATTTCAGGTCATGGATTGATGACTGGCTGAAGTCTGCATATTGCAGTAAGATAATAGCAAATAAGAATGTGCGTTTCAAGGTTTACAAAGTTCCTTGAAAGGTAAGTTATTTTCAATTCGACACGTCATCTCATAGCTAACTTAACACTAGCTGTTGTGTGCTATAACTAAAAAATCACTCTTCCACATAATCCAGGTCCTTTACAAAAGTTTCATCCAGGTATTTAAGTGCCAGAAGAGCAAGAACCAAAGTGATGCCACCCACTATCATCGCCCCGTTCATAATACCGAAATGCATTTTGGCCTTTACAAAAAGAAACGTCAGGGGAATCGTGGCGCCTCTTACAAAATTAGGAATGGTAGTAGCTACCGTTGCACGCAGGTTGGTGCCGAATAATTCAGCAGCAATCGTTACAAACAGCGCCCAGTAACCATTAGCAAAACCCAGACAGGCACAGATCGCATAAAAAAAAGTGATTTGCTGCGAGGGAAAAAGCAAATAAACTCCTATGAATATAAATGAAAGCAGGAGAAAGATAAAGATCACCTTTTTCCTGCTTTTAAAATACTGACTAAGCAGGCCGCTTACAATGTCTCCCAATACCTGTCCTGAAAAAGAAAACATCACCGCTTTACCTGCCTCAACAGGTGTTGACAATCCAATTGCTTTACCAAATTCAGGCGAGAAAGTAATCAGGATACCGACCACATACCATATCGGCAATCCTATCAAAATACATTTAAGGTATTTCATCAAACGTTCCCTGCTATTAAAAATCATCAGTATATTTCCACGCTTGACTCTGGTATTTTTTGTTTGAACGAACATGCCCGATTCAAAAACTTTCATCCGCAGCACCAGCAATAACAATCCCAGTCCACCGCCAATAAAATAAGACGCACGCCAGTTAAAAAGGTCTGCTACGAAATAAGCAAGTATGGCGCCCAGCACTCCCATAGTAGCTACCAGCGTTGTGCCGTAACCCCTGATATTTTTAGGAAGTATCTCAGCTACCAGTGTAATACCTGCGCCCAGTTCACCAGCCAATCCCAATCCTGCAATAAATCTTAACAAACCATATTGCTGTAAAGAAGCAACAAAGCCGTTAGCTATATTAGCAAGGGAATAGATAATGATTGATCCGAACAGCACCGATAACCTTCCTTTTTTATCTCCCAGTATTCCCCATAATATACCGCCTATCACCAGACCCGCCATCTGCATGTTCAACAGGGTGATACCTTCATTTAATAGAAGGTCGCCTGTTACACCTAATGATTTTAAACTGGGTACCCTCACCACGCTGAACAGGAACAGGTCGTACATATCTACCAGGTAACCAAGCGCTGCCACCATAACAGGTATTTGTAGTAGTTGGCGCCTAACAGACTTTGTTCCTAAAGGGGTTTCCATCATAATGGTTTATTTTATTGCAATTTCGTTATAACCTGGGTATCGTCATTCCTCCATCTACCATAAACACCTGGCCGGTTGAATAGGGAAAATATCCTGCAGCTAAAGCGGCAACGGCCTTACCTACATCATCCGCTTCTCCCCATCTTTTCTGCACAAACAAACTGCCTGCGATCAATGCATCATATTTTTCTGTTACACCGGCTGTCATATCGGTATGGATAACACCGGGACGGATTTCATACACCGGTATATTGTATTCTCCCAGTCTTGCAGCAAAAAGCTGGGTAGCCATACTAACACCGGCTTTTGCAATACAATATTCTCCCCTGTTTACAGAAGCCACTGTAGCGGAGATAGAGGAAATATTAATTATACAGTAATCGTAACCGTTATACTGTTGCCGGTAGCCGATCATTTTATTGGCGACAGCCTGGGTAAGAAAATAAGGTCCCTGAAGGTTTGTGGCCAACACTTCAGTAAAGCTTTCTTCTGTTGCTTCCAGGATGTCGTTGCGTTGCCTTGGAGCGATACCGGCATTATTTACCAACACATGAAGCTGGCCGAAATGGTTTTCAATGTCAACAAGCATGCGTTGCCTTGCTTCTTTTGAAGATACATCTGCCTGGCAATAAATAACATCAGTGCCAAATGCTTTCAGCACCTCTAATGCTGCCTGAACCGAAACAGCGTCAGCTGGCCTGATTCCATTAACAGCCAGGTTAAATCCCTGCTTTGCCAGTGCCACCGCGATGCCGTAACCGATACCACGCGTGCCTCCTGTTATGAGTGCAATTCTTGAGGTATCAGAAGAACCTGTATCCATATAATTATTATTAGTGGTTGGCGAACTTGTATTAAAGATCAAATTAAAAGTATAACCCTGAAAAGGTGTATGATTATGGCGTGGCGAAAGCGCATATACAAGCACAAATTTATTACATCCGTTAGCACGTTGCCCGCATACCCACCCCTATTATGTCCTGCGGACATAACGTCCCCTCCAATGGAGTGGAAAGCCCACCCTGACATGCACTTATTGCTTTAATCATTAAAAGAACTTCCTAACTTAATGATATTGCCCTTCGGGTAACATAGAGATTCTCGTTCAATCAATAATGCCACCCTTTCAGGGTTTGGGTTTCATAATTTATTATTTCTATAATCATATCACCCCCTTCGGGGTTTTATATCTTATATCATTACATTTACTGCTTCAGTTTACACACATACCCCATACCCCATACCCCATACCCCATACCCCATACCCCATACCTCATACCCCATACCCCATGCCCCATACTCCCTACCCCCTCACCTCCCCCCAGCACCGCTTCTTCCAGCTTTCTATTCCCTTCTCGGCCAGTTGAACTCCTTTAGCTCCTTCACGAAGATCCCAGGGAAATGGCTCATCTTTTACTACGTGTTTGAGAAACAATTCCCACTGAACTTTAAAGGCGTTACCAAAAATTTCCTGTTCGGGTACTTTAGCCCAGCCTTCAAAAAAATTGATTGGCTGTTCAACATCCGGATTCCATACCGGTTTGGGTGTATTGCCATAATGCTGGATATAACACTCGCGTAACCCGGCAACTGCAGAACCTTTTGTTCCGTCAACCTGTAATGTCAGCAGGTCATCTCGCCGGACTCTTACGGTCCAGGAGGAATTGAACTGCGCAATAATGCCGCCTTCCAGCTCAAAGCTTGCATAGGCGGCATCATCTGCCGTGCATACATAAGGCGTTCCTTTTTCATCAATGCGTTCCGGTATATGAGTTGCCCCGATACAGGATACCGA
>CAXSIE010000499.1:3475-3933 GCA_964237295.1 uncultured Flavihumibacter sp.
TCCAAATATATTGTCCAGTACATAACGCCAGTGGCAAAGCATGTCCACAATAATACCACCATCATCTTCTTTGCGGTAATTCCACGAAGGTCTTTGAGCGGGAATCGAATGGCCTTCAAACACCCAGTAACCAAACTCTCCACGTACAGATAATATCTTACCAAAGAAATTATTCTGGATCAGGCGCCTGAGCTTTATGATACCCGGCAGCCAGAGCTTATCCTGCACCACGCCATTTTTTACGCCTGCATCTTTACAAAGCCGGTATAATTCAAGAGCGGTTTGCGTACCGGATGCAATCGGCTTTTCACAATAAACATGCTTACCTGCTTTCACTGCTTTACGAACCGCTTCAGCCCGGCGGCCGGTTGTTTGAGCATCGAAATAAATAATATTGTAAGGGTCGGCAAGCGCCTCATCAACATCAGTTGTTATTTTTTTTACTCCTGAAAGCGCAG
>CAXSIE010000500.1:0-386 GCA_964237295.1 uncultured Flavihumibacter sp.
CAATTTGTTTTTTGGGTTCTACCAGTTCGCCGCGTTTGTACTTTTCTATATCTTCAGGTTTAGGTTCCAATCGCCATCTCACTATAAAACTTTCCTGATTAGCCCTTTGAACAGTATCCAGAAACTCTGTAATCTCGTTAGAAAAAAAACCTACTCTCGAATCGAAAAAACGTCGTTTCATGGGTACGTCAGGAAGTTTTATGATAGAAGTGTTTACTTCTATTGTAACGGCTCCTGCGGTTCGGGCGCCTTGTAAACTTTGTCCCTGCGGTATGGAAGAAGTGCCTCCAAAAGAAAACGAGGGTGTAGCGTTGTAAGTTTTCACCGTACGGATTTCTGTATTTGCCGCCAGTGAATGAATCGTTTCTATGTATGACCTGTCAAGG
>CAXSIE010000500.1:396-3930 GCA_964237295.1 uncultured Flavihumibacter sp.
TTTGGTTATCGCCTTTGAAGTAATCGGTAATATCAATGATATACCCCGTGGTATCGCGGTTAAAAGCGGAAATATCAAATGCAGCTGCAATAGGGTCCACGTTTGAGTTTCTAACAGCCTGGTATATAGGTTTTGAGCTGTCGGGAGAAGATATGATGTTCAAAGTGGTGCGCAGGAATAGTTTATTGTCTGTTGCTTTTTCAAATCGTAATACAACTTCATTGGCCTCTTCACCTCCATAAGTCTTTCCGCCTGCGGCCATACGGGTAAAGCGGGTAACCGCCAGTAAATCTTTACCAAGCAACGACTTGCCTACTTCAAAATAATACCTGTCATTCAGCCAGTAAACATTAATCAATCCTTTTTGAGTACGGGTTTTACTGGAATCAAAAAAATTTTTAAAAGACTTTGGTGAATTTCTTTGTGCCAAGAAACTTGAGCCGGAAAATGTAGCCGGAGATGTGCCGGAAGACATGACCGGAGAAGAGCCGGAAGGCATAACCGGTGACGTGCCAGGTAAGCTGGAAGCTGTAGTTATTCCGCCCGGAGGCATGACACTAGAAGTCTTGGGCGCAGGTTTTTGCGTTTTTTTCCCCGTAGAGCACCCCCCTGATAATACAGCCAATACAATAAAAACATTAAACACTGATGTCAATTTCATCTGATAAATTTGAAACAATTTAGACAGTTTTAAGGAATTAATATGAGGGATTAACACCAGTGGTTGATAAACCGTAGCTATGGATTGTGGATTTATTTATTATGTTATCGTCAACATTTTATCATTTTAATTTTTTGATAAAAATCAAATCCGGAGAAATTCATTTCAGGTAGATTTGAAAAATTAAAAAATGAAACATAATGAAGCGGTTTTTAAAATTTATTAAGTAATTTAAATCAACATTGTTCAAATTTTAAAAAAATTAATATAAAGATGCATACACTGGTGGGTATGATAGTTGCATTTTATAATTATACTCACACTATAAAATATATATGTTAAAATTTAAAGCATTGATCTATGCTTATTGTAAAATTGATGGATGGTTAAAAAGTACGATTGACAGTTCAAAGTCTTCGGGTATTAATGTAGGATCGGATCCCTCTACCCAGGCACATCAACGTAGAAGCAAAATCGACACTTCCAACCGTTCCGGCCATTCTCCAAAGGAAAATGGTTGTACCAAGAAAAATGATGTTTGATTGTGATTCAGCCACTTACTGCACTTTATCCCTGAAATCAAATCCAATACTCGCTACATCCAACGAATCCCAATTCAGACAAATAATCCTATATTCGGCCTTCATATAACACTTTACACCAATCATGACCTATTGTTTAGGAATTAAAGTGAAAGAAGGACTGGTAGCTATTGCTGATACCCTCATAATCTCCGGCACCGACACTTCCATGAAGAATAAAATTTTTGTGGAACAAAAAGATAAATATTCACTTTTCATCATGACCAGCGGACTCAGGTCGGTAAGAGATAAGGCCATTCTTTACTTTAAAGAACTGATAAACCAGGAAGAGCACAACAAACTATACAAGGCGGTGAATGCTTTTGGGGAACAGGTAAAGAGAGTAGCGGATGAAGATAAATCTTCCCTGAAAAAATCCGGTTTAAAATTCGATCTTTATACAATTATCGGGGGCCAGTTAAAAGATGATGAAGAACACAAGCTCTTCTTATTATATCCTGAAGGAAACTGGGTGGAACTGGGACAGGGCGCACCTTTTGTTATTATCGGCAACTCCGGCCATGGTAAAGCAATTTTAAATCGCACCCTCAGGGAAGACACCACTATGAGGATAGCCCTGAAAACCGGTTTCCTTTCTTTTGATTCTACCCGCGTAAGTTCTAACAATGTTGACTTTCCTATTGATGTGATCCTTTACGATAAAAACAGCTTTTCACTTGTAGAACACCGGTATGAAAAAGCCGACCTGGAAAATATTTCCACACAATGGGCCGTTCAATTAAAAAATGCCCTTGAAAATATTGCTGAAGACTGGCTGGATGCGGCTTTTAACAAACAACCCCAAAATTAACATACAATAATGAAATTTGAGATCACTGCGGACCTCGGATACTCCGTTAGCAATTCAAGTGCTCTTTTGTTAAATATACATGCGCTTAGATCACCCCGCCAGACTGTTATTGAAGAAACATTTACTATAGACCCTTACGTGAAGGTGGAAGAAATACTGGCTACACAGGGTGAAAGCAGGTTCATACGAATAGAACTTACCCAGGAAACAGCTCTTAAAATATCCTACAAAGCAAAAGTTGATAATTACTACGAGATAAATGATTACACAAAGCAGCAACTGATTTCGGTAGCGCAGCTAGATCCATCCGTATTTCAATACCTGTATCCAAGCCGTTATTGCCAGTCAGACAAGCTGTACCGTTTTGCCAATACCAAGTTCGGCAGCATCGTAAACCCTTTTTCAAAAGTTATCGCCCTTACCAACTGGATCCATGAAAATGTAGAATACCTGAGTGGTTCCACCAATTCACAAACATCTGCCTATGATACCGTAACGGAACTTGCCGGTGTTTGCAGGGATTTTGCACATCTCGGCATTGCCTTATGCCGGGCGCTTACTATTCCCGCCCGTTATTTTACCGGCTATGCCTACCAGCTACAGCCACCTGATTTTCATGCCTGCTTCGAAGCCTATCTCGGTAATAACTGGGTATTGTTCGATGCAACCAAACTGGTTCCTCTTAACGGCCTGGTAAAAATAGCTACGGGCAGGGATGCTGCGGAAACGGCTGTGGCAAGCCTCTTTGGTATTGTTCAGGGTAACAGTATGAACGTAACCTGTGAAGTGGCGGAAAAGCAATTCAAACCATTCTATTATGAAACTGACGCAATGAAGGGAATATCTTATAAGTAGCCATATATTAACGAACAATGCCCATGATAAAAATCAACGCTTGCTGTATAGTGTTTAATTTTTTTGTATTGAATGTATATGCGCAAATTATTATTAATAACAGTGTTTCTAAAACCGGTCCGGTAAAAGTATCGGTGCATAAAATTGATAGCAGCTTCCAGTTGTGGAGAGCAGGTGAGCCTTATTTTATAAAGGGTGCCGGTGGCAGCAGCTACCCTGCGAGGATAGCTGCATATGGTGGTAACTCCATACGCACCTGGGGCAGCAGGGACGCACAGAAGGTACTTGACTCGGCAGCAAAATACGGCTTAACGGTATTAATGGGACTGGACGTTGCACGTGAAAGGCACGGATTTGATTATGATGATACCGCTGCTGTTAAAAAGCAACTGGAAAGCCTGCGTGCCGAAGTAATAAAATTTAAAAACCACCCTGCCCTGCTGGCCTGGGGAATTGGCAACGAGCTAAACCTCCAATATAAAAATCCTAAAGTATGGGATGCCGTAAATGATATTTCAAAAATGATCCACCAGGTGGATCCCGATCATCCGACAAGCACTATGCTTGCAGGTGTTAATAAAGGATTGATAGACCTCCTTAAAGCCAGGTCTCCCGATCTTGATATA
>CAXSIE010000501.1:0-2544 GCA_964237295.1 uncultured Flavihumibacter sp.
ACCGGTTTATTACCAGGCCGGGCAGTTCCTGACATTTATCATAAATTTTCATGGAAAAGAATTAAGGCGCTCCTATTCCATCAGCAGCACACCCGGAACTGATGAAGACCTGACCATCCTTATCAAAAGAGTTGAAAACGGCGCTGTCAGCAGATACCTTATTGATCATTTGCAAGCCGGGGATATATTGCAGGCTTTATATCCGGCCGGCAGGTTTACACTCGATACCGATAGCAACAATAGGAGGACGTTATTTTTTTTAGCAGCAGGAAGTGGCATTAGTCCTGTTTATTCATTGCTAAAAAAATTACTGTTAGAAGAACCATTTTCCCGGGCGGTACTTATTTATCAAAACCGTGATGAAACATCCGTTATTTTTAAAAATGAACTGCAGGTTTTACAGCGTAAGTTTGAAGATCGATTTATAATGATCCGCTTGATAAGGACCATCCGCCGCAAAGATTAAATAATTCTTTGCTGGAGCGCCTTATCAGCGCTTATTTGAACATTAACAATCCCCACGATTTTTATATCTGCGGCCCTGCCGGTTTTATGCGTATGATACAATTCGTTGTAAAGTTGATGGGCGTAGGAGATGAACACATTCGTAAAGAAAATTTTGTAATTGATCCGCTTCCGGTAACTCCGGTTTGGCTGGATACGGCCCCCAAAGAAATTAAAATACGCTGGAAGGAAAAAGTGTTTGAGTTCTCAGTAAGTTATCCGGAAACAATTTTGCAGGCTGCGTTGAAAAACAACATTCATTTACCATACAGTTGCCGTGCGGGCAGGTGCGCTTCCTGCACGCTGGTATGTGTTTCAGGAAATGTGAAAATGAGCATCAATGAAGTACTTACTGCCAAAGACCTCCGGGAGGGATTGGTGCTTACCTGCGTAGGATATGCGGAAACGGATCTGTTGTTGCAGTTGTAAGTTATGAACTTACTTAAGGTCTTCGTTACTAAAAGTAAACGGCAACAGGATAGTAGCGCTTGGTATAATATAAACTTTGCCTTCCATTCCACCGAGTATCAGCCTGATAGAACGTTTTGTTCTGCTTTCGTATTCCTGCAATGACTGGCGGCACATGCCGCATGGAGCTATCGGCCGGTCACTTGCCGAGGTTTCACTCTGGTAGCTGATGGCGATTGATTCTACAGGTACATTAGGATACAGGGAAGAGATGGAACCAAGCAGCACTCTCTCCGCACATATGCCAACCGGGAAAGATGCATTCTCCTGGTTGGAGCCTGCAACTATTTCGCCATTGGATAACTTGGCAACAGCTCCTACATGAAAATTCGAGTAAGGAGCATAGGCAAGCCCGGTTACTTCCTGTGCTTCACGCAACAACCATGCATCGCCCTCACTCAGCTCATTGATAGAATCATATACATCGAATGAAAACTGATAGTTTTCCTGTTTCATGAATCATACGTATTATATCGAAAGTTTTAAGATCCGCCCCGGTTACACCGTTGAATGCAGATCTATCCCATTCCCTACACCGTACCTCATACCTCATACCTATACTTCTACCTTATCTTCTTAAACAAACGTTTCCACCTTACACCATGACTGTCAAAACTCATCCAGATCAAAGACGCACTGCCAACAACATGATCTTCCGGAACAAAACCCCAGTAGCGCGAATCCTGTGATCCGTGACGGTTATCACCCATCATCCAGTGATAATCCATTTTGAAAGTATATTGATTGGTTTCCTTGTCGTTGATAAAAAATTTACCCGCTCTTCTATCAAGTTTGTTATGCTCAAAGTCTCTGATGGCTCTCTCGTAAATGGAATAATTTTCATTGGTAAGTGTCAGCACAGCATTCTTTTTGGGTATCCAGACCGGACCGTAATTGTCTTCTGTCCATTTATGAATGGTATCATAAGGATACAGATCATGCTGGGTATTTAATTCAGGCGTTATTTTTTTTGCCAGTCCGCTTTTAAGCATTTTATCTTTTGCTTCATTGGTAAGCAGCATTCTGAAAGTATTGGCCTGGCCCGTGCTTCCAAGCTCGTCAGGATCTTCCATCTTTACGCTATACTCTTCCAGCATTACTGTTTCATCTAACTGCTGACCATTTGTTTCTACATAATAATACATCTCCGAAGCTGGTGGCAGATACGGCGCCAGTTGGTTAATATATACAAGGCCATCCTTAATTTGTAATGTATCACCACCAATGGCAACACATCTTTTGATGTAATTTTCTTTTTTATCAACAGGCCTTACAATAAGCGGATAGGAATCCTGATCTTCCATAACGATTTTTCTTCCTACGTCGGGATTGCCATTTCCGAGTGAACGGATGACCTGGTAGTAGGGCTGTGCCGACTGGAATTCATCTTTATTAATAACGGTATCACCAGCCGGAAAATTAAAAACCACCACATCATTGCGCTTAACCGGACTAGCAAACCAGCGTATATACGGCAATGTTATCAATTGAGAATATGATTTGGTATTTAAATAAGGAAGGGTATGATGAACGAATGGAACTGATAATGGTGTATTGGGAACCCTGGGGCCG
>CAXSIE010000501.1:2554-3918 GCA_964237295.1 uncultured Flavihumibacter sp.
TAGGTCCATTTGCTTACAAACAAAAAATCATTTATAAGCAGCGTCTTTTCCATGGAACCTGTGGGAATGGTATAAGCTTCAAATACGAACAAACGTATAAGGGTTGCAGCTACCACGGCAAAAATACCGGCGTCTATCCATTCTCTTGAAGTAGATTTTTTATGTTTTTGAACTACTGAAACACCCAGGAACTTATCCTTTTTATTAAATCCGATATATGCAAAATAAAAGGGCGCTGCAATTACTGTTAAGATATGCTGATAAAATTTAAACTTGCCGAAAGGTTTAACAAATTCAATAAATACTCCCAGTACTACAAACCATCCAACAACCGGAATAAACTGCCATAGGAACCAATGCCTGGGCCGTTGGGCGATAGCCAGCATCACTCCTACATTATAAAACGGAATCAGGGCCTTCCATGCCGGTACTCCTGCCTTTTTAAACATGCCAAACATACCAGGTGCAGGTAATGATACAAGCAATAAAGAGATCAAAGCAATGATAATGATCTGGGAAGAACTCATTCTGAAGATTTTAAATTGCGGCAAAAATACTATTCTGATTGTAAATAGTATGATTTGCTTAATAAAGTTAACAAGGTATAAGTAGTAATACTGGTTGAATTCTTACAACGGAGGTGCAAACAATTTGTTAAAGACATTTTATAACCTCCGGCGTTTAAAGATGTGATTACATTTTAACGTTAAGCAAGTATTACACAGTCTTCCTTGGTACTACATTATTAATAACATCTTCCATCGTAATGCTCTTACCCGAAAGGATCACCAGTCTTTCAATCACATTACGGAGTTCGCGGATATTACCCGTCCAGTTGTACTCCGCCAATTCATCCAATGCACTGCTATCCATTACTTTTTTTGCAATGCCATATTCGGTGCAGATATCCTCGAGGAATTTTTCCGAAAGAAGCGGTATGTCTTCCCTGCGTTCATTCAATGAGGGTACATGAATCAGGATGACACTCAGCCGATGATACAGATCCAAACGAAAGTTCTTGTTCTCCACTTCATCCAGCAGGTCTTTATTTGTAGCGGCTATTACACGCACATCAACATTAATATCTTTATCTGCCCCTACCCTGGTAATCTTTGCTTCCTGCAACGCTCTCAGCACTTTTGCCTGGGCGTTTAAACTCATGTCTCCTATTTCATCAAGAAACAAAGTTCCTGTATTTGCCTGTTCAAATTTTCCTATCCTTTGCTTAATGGCAGAAGTAAAAGAACCTTTTTCATGACCGAATAATTCACTTTCAATCAACTCACTGGGTATCGCTGCACAGTTTACTTCTACAAGCGGGCCGGCTGCCCGATTGCTTTTTTCATGAAGCCAACGGGCTACCA
>CAXSIE010000502.1:0-3879 GCA_964237295.1 uncultured Flavihumibacter sp.
CCCCGGCTATTCCACCTTGCGCATATTTAGTATTTGTTTCATCAGTTTGAGCTTTCGTAATAACGATCACCTTTTTATCAGGAAATTCATTAGCTACTTTTAAGGCATAGGTAAGTCCCGCAATACCGGAACCTACCACTAAGAAATCAGTTTGCATCATTGAGGTATGAGGTATGGGGTATGAGGTATGAAGTTGAAAGTTTACAATATAAAACTTGAAGGGTTAGCATAGTATCAAGTGTGGAATATAAAATTAAGAATTTTAATTTGAGTGTTAGCGCAGCCAGAGGCGCTGCCCAATCTGTTAATAATAAATACTGATGGTTTACACCATAGGCACTTACCTCCTACCATATTAATACTCAACGGAAAATTCAAATACTTCAGGATGTGAAAAAATATCCATTATATTATTTTTCAGGATCACTATTCTTTTGTCTGAGGAGAGTTCTGCTTTGCTGCCAGTTATATTTTTAGCCGGCGCCGGCAGCTTGATAACAGTATTCATTTTGGCATCACCCATTCCGCCACCCATTGCACCGCCGCCCATTTCACTTAATTGTTTCATCTGCTGCATCATAGCATCATCAGCTAGTTTTGCATACTTATCTTTATTGAGCTTTCTGGAGATACCATTCTTTTTAGTTTCCAGGTCGAAATATGAACTTATCATTTTCATGTCGGGTTGGCCGCCACCGGCAGGCGGAGCAGAAGCCCCGGGATTTAACTTACTCAGCATATTACCCATACCGGAACCTGCCTCTTCCAGGCTTCCATATAATTTTGAAAGGTCGGTTGTATTTTTAAACGGGTATTTCATGTTTAATTTAAAAACCTTATCATCCATATTCATCTGCATATGCAAAGTTCCGTCACGTAACAAAGCTTTTTTATCAGGTGATAAGCTGGTTGCGGTATCTATTATATCTTTCATCTGAACAGTGGTATCAAGGGGCTTAGCCATTTCCTTTGCCTGGTCCGGTGGGATAAATGCCTGCATCATTTCCAACATTTTCCCCATATCCATATTTACCGCAAAATCTCCGCTACCATTATTATTTATTACTATTTCTTCATTTACTTCAAAACAACCTGACAAGCAACAGGTAAAAAAACAAAGAAACACAAATTTAAAAGCTTTCATGTATGTTATAGTTTAATGATTGATACCCGCATTACCGGAAACGAATAGATAGTGTATGTTTACTATCTGCTCAGTACTACTGCAAAGATGGTATACAAAGTAACAGATTTATTCAATATTAGTTTTATAGTAAACTGTGAATGTTTTGCTGTGGCCGGGCGGCAGCTGTATCAAACCCATTTTATTATTAAAGCAGTCGGGTGCGCCGCTAAGATTTTCAATAGCGATACTTTTTCTGGCAGGTGGCGTATAAATCTGAAGGTATGGATATGTTTTATCAGGAAAAAAACTTACTGACAATTTATTGGAAGGATTGTACAAAGTGCAGGCCGCATAATCAGCCGCATTATTTAACAGGAAGGAATTATCCAATGCCACTCCCAGAAGAGATTGTTCTTCTTTAAAGCTGTTATAAGGCAACAGCTTTCCCGTAGGTACCAGGTTTTCATTAAACTCCAGCATTGATGAAGCATTGAACCGCAACAACCATTCATCTGTAACGCCACCCAGTTTAAAATATGGATGCCATCCATCTGCCAACGGTATAGCATCATTGTCTAAATTAATGATGATAGTCTGAATCTCTAACAGGCTGCCCGGCATCAGCGTATACCTGACTTCACAGCGATATTCAAACGGATAACCTGCATCATCTCTTTTATAACTATATTTTAAATGTACGCTTGCCTGGCTATTATTATAAAATTCATCCATTACCTTAAACGGTTTGTTATACAGCAATCCATGAATGGAAGATCCGTCTGCTGCTATATGCTGAAGCGTATATACCTGTTCATTATGAATGTATTTTCCCCCGGGAATACGGCATGCAAAAGGAGACAGCTTACAGCTTTTAAAACTATTGTCCAACTCAAGCTGCAACATGGACTGATCTGCATAATTATCAATTATATTAAAAGAACCGTTATCAATCTGTACTTCGAAAAAGTGCAACATCGCTCCTGTTTGCGGAAGAATGCCAACCCTTGTTAATCCAATACTGTCTTCCAGAATAATTGTATGAAAGCCATTTGTTTGTTGCGTATAAACAGCAAAAGACATATTTATAATTTACTTAACCCAAAATAGGTTTTCCTGATTACATTCTGCTAAATTTGTTTTTTAACGATCATTCATGAACGCCATTAGCAGAAGATTTGAGGAATTATATAAAAAACCGTCCTTATTAGTAGCTTCTCCCGGACGGGTTAATCTTATTGGCGAACATACAGACTACAATGAAGGTTTCGTACTGCCAGCAGCAGTAGACAAAAAGATGTTTGTTGCAATTGCAAAAAATCAAACCAAAGCTGTAAACGCATTTGCCAATGAATACAATAAATCCTTTTCTTTTCAACTCGATAGCATCGTAGCACAAAAATCCAGCGGCTGGACTTCATATCTGTTGGGTGTTGCCTATTATCTTCAACAAATGGGCTGCGAAATAGATGGAGTAGACGTATTAATAGACGGCAATGTTCCGGTCGGTGCAGGAATGAGCTCATCAGCCGCATTATGCTGCGCTTTCGGATTTGCATTGAATGAATTGTTCAACCTTGGATTAAGCAAAATGCAACTTGCATATATCGGACAAAAAACAGAACATGTTTTTACCGGTGTTAACGTAGGCATTATGGATCAGTTTGCCAGCCTTCATGGAAAAGCGGGCCATGTAATGAAACTGGATTGCCGAAGCATGAAGTTTGAATATATACCTTTTGATTTTCCGGATCATAAAATTGTAATGGTAAATTCTATGGTTAAACATTCGCTTGCTGACTCTGAATACAATGTTCGCAGGCATCAATGTGAAGAAGGCATCAAAATTATCAAACTGCATGAAGATATAGAAATAACATCCCTGCGCGACGTTACCTTAGAAATGCTGGAATCTAATAAAAACAATTTAACCGAAGTAGTTTACAGACGATGCTTATATATCATAAGTGAAAATGAGCGGCTGCTTCACGGTTGTACTTTAATTGAGCAAGGCGACCTTAAAGGCTTTGGCAAATTAATGTACCAGACGCACGAAGGCCTTAGCAAATTATACGAAGTTAGTTGTGAAGAACTGGATTTTCTGGCTGATAATGCTTACACTTTTAATGGTGTAACAGGAACAAGAATGATGGGTGGCGGCTTCGGAGGTTGCACCATCAACCTGGTGGAAGAAAACGCTGTTGAAGAATTTATAAGCTTTATAAAAGAAAAATACCAGGAAAAATTTAACAAAGCAACTGAAGTGTACATTACCCAGATTGAGGATGGAACAAAAGTTATTTATTAAGTAAGTATGAAGTTTCGTATTGAATGTTAATTACTGAATTGTAAGTTTTTCCTATAACAAAAAAAATATACGAACGGCTACTGCTGCTCTTTTATTACAGGCAGTGCTACATGAGTAGGATATTGTGCACTGAAATATATTGTGTGCGTAGCTTTAATGAAATCGCTGTCTGCCGCTTCAAAAATATTAGGAACATACTTCTGGGGATTACGGTCAATTAAAGGAAACCAGGTGCTTTGTACCTGTATCATCAGGCTATGGCCCTTTTTAAAACAATGATTGATCTGGTGAAGGTCTATAATAAATTCTTCCGGCTTGCCGGGTATCAACGGAGTTGGTTGCTCAAAGCTCTTACGGAATCTTCCCCTGAATACTTCCATGGCTACCGGCAACTGATAACCGCTCATCAGGTAATTTTTTTGGTCCCGGCCCGGATATACATCAATGA
>CAXSIE010000503.1:0-3862 GCA_964237295.1 uncultured Flavihumibacter sp.
ATCCGATTCCTATAATTCGTCCGGGGCCACCTGCTTTCTGAATCAGTGAATATAAATTGTTGTGTAATTCATTTATAAAGCTTTCTATTTCTTCATGGCCCCTGGTAGAGATTTCTCCTGAGAATAAAATATTACCATTACGGTCAACGATACCAAATTTAGTTCCTGTTCCTCCCACATCGATGCCTATTGCTAATGGTTGTAAAGAAGTTGTTGATGAAGAAGTGAATGATTGAGTCATAATGAAAAATTTTGAACTATTACGGTAACCCGGTTGATCATAAAAACATCAGCGTTGTGTTATAATAACATTTTATGTTATTGCTATCAGGAGGAAAATGCCGGCAGTGGTCTTCTATTACTGACGGCTGATAGCAGCTTCATACATACATTTACACAACAAGATACTAGTGGCCACCTTCTATCTGTTTGTCAAAGTCGAGTCCCTGTGCTTTCAGTACACTTTGTAATTTTAAAGCCAGCCAGGCAAGAAAGGCAAAGCATACGGCTGCCAACAGGTAAGAGTTATGCATACCTACCGCAGGAATATCTCCAATTGATCCCTGGAAAGGAGGAATAACAGCGCCCCCCAGGATCATCATAATTAAAAAGGCCGAACCCTGACTGGTATATTTTCCTAATCCGCCAACTCCTAATGAAAAAAGACAAGGCCACATTACAGAACAACACAATCCCCCGGCCATGAAAGAATATACTGAGATAATGCCCCTGGTGCTTACACCTATCAACATAAAAATTGTTGCTAAGATGGAAACGGTAAGTAAGGTTTTTACAGGCTTTTCTTGTCCGTAAAAGAAAGCAATAATGGCTATAACAATGAAAACCGCGTAACCAAAAAGATCCCTGACATCACTTCCATATAATTTATTCACAGCCAGGATAACTGCAAAGGCAATAAAAGGAACTACAACCGTTGCAATTTTTTTTGAACCGGGAGATAAATTGAAGACGCCAATGGCGCCCGTCCATCTTCCTATCATTAAACTTCCCCAGTAAAGAGACACGTATTTGGATATTTCACTAACGTCCAATCCATTTTTAGTCAGGTATCCAGGCGTTCTTAACAGCGCGCCGAAATTATTATCAATAGTAACTTCAGCACCTACATAAACAAATATTCCAAGCATCCCGTAAATCAATTGCGGGTACTTCATGGCTCCCCATCCTATACTATTCTTAATTGCGCTGTTGTTTGAATAAAAAAGAATCAATACTACCACTATCAGTGTAATAATCAGTAAGGGCAGCTTGGGTATATTGGTTAACTGGCCGATAATTATTATGATACCAATGGCCACAGTCATGCCGATCAACGAATAAGCTGCTTTCATTGATGCTTCAAATTTTGCATCATTCTTTCCTGCAGGCAACTTTGAAAAGGTGAGAATTAATGCTACGGCAGCAAAAAATGCTGCCACAATCATGTACAGCGTATTGATATTAGTTACGGTGATTTCTTTTATACCCGTGCCTAAAGAACCGAATAAAAAAAAACTTACTATAATTGGACCAAGAGTGGTACCTAGGGAGTTCACACCTCCGCCTAAATTTAAACGGTGAGAACCTGTGGAGGGGTCGCCCAACATTATGGCAAAAGGTTGTGCGGCGGTTTGCTGTAATGAAAAGCCTAAAGCAACCACAAAGAAAGAAGCCAGAATTGCAGAAAAAGAATTGGCATTTGCAGAAGGTATAATTAGCAACGCACCTATAACAGATATCCATAGCCCATAAATGATACCCTTTTTATAACCTATTTTATTCAATATGTCATATCCTAAAAGACTTGAAACAAGATAAAGTGCCAGCGATCCGATAAAGTAGGCGCCGTAAAAAGCGGAGCCAATCAGTTGCGATTGAAATTGACTTAAATTAAAATGGGTTTTACAAAATGGAATGAATATACTGTTAGAAGCAGCAATAAATCCCCAGAAAAAGAATACTAAAACCAGGGTAGATAAAGCTCCTGAATTTGTTGGTTGTTTAATTTGGGTCATAAGCAATCCATTGTTTAATTGAAGAATGAAAATAACCAAGATTTTACGAAAGCTGAAAATTTTTTCCTTTCACAGCAACAACTAATCGAAAACCTTCCTAAATTGTTGGAATAATTCTCTTAAACCAACTTCCTTATAATACATGGAAATTTTACACGTGTCTGCCGAATGTTATCCTGTGGCAAAAGCAGGCGGATTAGGAGATGTAGTTGGAGCACTTCCTCAGTATCAGAATAAACTGGGTCATATTGCCAAAGTGGTGATGCCCATGTACAGAACAAAGTTTCTTTACAACAATGAATGGGAGGTTACGCATAAAGGTGGTGCAAGCCTTGGTGATGCATGGTTTCAATATACTATAATAAAGGAAAAAACAAATAAACTTGGCTTTGATCTATACCTGGTTGACATTAACGGGTTGCTAGACAGGGAAAAGATATATTCTTATGATGACGACACGGAACGTTTTATTTCTTTCCAGATAGCGGTAGTAGACTGGATTGCTGCCTGGAGACATCGCCCCGATGTTATTCATGTACACGATTATCATACAGCTTTTATTCCCTTTATGCTGCAATATTGTTATAAGTATCAACACCTGGGCAGTATTCCAACGGTCCTTACCATTCATAACGCCCAGTACCAGGGTGCGATGGGCTGGAACAAATCTAATTATCTTCCGCATTGGGATGCCTGGAGAGGGGGAATGTTGGAATGGAAGGATGCCCTCAATCCATTGGCATGCGGTGTTAAATGCGCTTCTAAAGTTACCACCGTAAGCGAAAGCTATATGGAAGAACTTCGGTACATGAGCAATGGACTGGAAGCACTATTTGAATATGAAAGAGGCAAATGTTCAGGAATACTGAATGGTATCGATACCAAAGTCTGGGATCCTGAAGCAGATACTTACCTGGATAACCATTACTCGACAGACGATATTGAAGCCGGTAAACTGGCCAGTAAAAAAATATTATGCGATACTTTTCATCTTGATATAAACAAACCTTTAATTGTTTTTATCGGAAGGCTGGTAGGGGAAAAAGCTGCCGACCTGCTGCCGCAGGTCATTGGCGATTCCATTTATTTCATAGAAGGAAAGATGAATTTTTTGGTGCTCGGAAGTGGTGACTTGTTGGTAGAACGGCAGTTGGAAAGTATGCGTGGGCATTTAATGGGTATCTTTAACGCTCAAATCGGATATAATGAAAAATTAAGTCACCTGATGTATGCAGGTGCCGACTTTTTATTGATGCCAAGCAGGGTGGAGCCCTGCGGTTTAAACCAGATGTATTCCATGCGTTACGGAACCGTGCCTATAGTGAGAAGGACCGGTGGTTTAAAGGATACGGTAGTTGACTATGGCGAGCAAAACGGCTACGGAGTTTGCTTTACACATGCCTCTGTTGGTGATATAACCCAGGCAATTTACAGGACGATTCTACTGTATGATGATAAAGAAAAAATGACGGCGATACGCAAACAGGTTATGGAACTTGATTTTAGCTGGGATAGAAGTGCACAACAATACATAGATGTTTATGAAAGCATCATTGTACCTGTTGAGAGTAAACCAGTGATTGAAAAAGTGTTAAGTAAGGCATAAAACCAGGGATTGTTGGCTATCAGTCATAGTATAACGCAGGCGCTATGTTTCTGGTAAGCAGGGATGAAAAAAGTATTTAAGAAGAAGCAATAGTCAGTAATTAGTTATAACTTTTATTCATAGTACAAAACACTTCAAAAAAATAATCCATATGCCACAATCAACGCTTGCAGTAATATTAGGAGGAGGGGCAGGAACAAGGTTATTTCCGCTTACTGCCAGTCGCAGTAAGCCTGCAGTA
>CAXSIE010000504.1:0-3261 GCA_964237295.1 uncultured Flavihumibacter sp.
AGTGCTTCTTGTTGAATCTTAACTTAATGACATTGCCCGAAGGGGTGACATGATTATAGCAATTGAAACAACAATGCTTGAAGAGAACCCCGAAGGGGTGACATGATTCTCCATGCTTAAGACCCTCTATGTCACCCCTTCGGGGTTCGCGTTTTATGTATGTCATTTACTATAATCATATCACCCTTTCAGGGTTTTTTATATTGCATCCCATTATTTCACACATACCCCATACCTCATGCCCCATTAACTGATATTTCAAAATATTCCATTACAGGATTTGCCAATAACTTTTTAGAGGCTTCTTCCGCCATTGTTTTAGCTTCTTCTCCTGAGTTGGCTTCTATTTCCAATGTAATATTTTTTCCAATCCTTACATCACGAAATCCATTCAAACCTAAATTCACCAACCCTCCCATTACAGCTTTGCCTTGCGGATCTAATAATTCTTTTAAAGGCATCACTTTCACCTGTACTGAAAACCTCATGTTACTTTATTTTTGAGCGATAAAGATAGGGCAATATAACAAATGAACACCACCGGAACAGCCAGCCACTTCAATAGCAGCGCTGCAATAATTGTAATGATCGCTAAAATTATTTTAGGGAGGTTATCTTTTATGCCGGCGTCTTTAAACTTAAGTGATAATAACGGCAGGGTACTGATCATAAGATAACTGAGCAATAAAATTAAAAAGTACAAAAACCATTTATTGAAAAGCAACCTGTTAATGGCGCCATCAAAATAATTATAATAAGCTGTTAAAGGTAATGAAGCTATTACCATTCCGGCAGCCGGAATGGGAACACCTTTAAATCCGTATGCCTGCGAATCATCAATATTAAACCTTGCCAAACGGAAAGCTCCTGCGGCTGCAAATATAAATGCCGGTAACAGCCATAGGAAGCTTACGTCAAAAGCGTTTTCTTCCTGCATAAAACTTAATCGTAAGAACTGGTATAAAATTACGGCCGGGGCCACACCGAAGCTTACCACATCACTTAAAGAATCCAGTTGCTTGCCGAGTTCGCTGGTAGCTTTAAATATACGTGCTACAAAACCATCCAGGAAATCAATTACCGCAGCGATACCGATAAAAATTGCAGCATATGTTAAGCTCTCCGGCATATTAAAACTGGTTGCCAGATCTTCTCCCTGGTAAATATTCACTGCATTGGTTTGCAATGCAAATACAATTGCGATGCAACCAAAAACCAGGTTTAACAAGGTGAATATGTTGGGGATCTGTTTCATTAAAGGATAGATAATTTATGCTTGACACGACACCAGCTCTAAGGCTACTTTTTCATCAGTTCTTCAATTTCTGCAACAGTAACAGGAATATTTTTAAACAAATCATCGTTGCCGTCTTCTGTGATCCAGATATTGTTCTCAATCCGCACACCCATATGCTCTTCTTCAACATAAATTCCGGGTTCCACTGTTAACAGCATGCCCGGCAATAAAGGTTCTGTACGGGTTCCCAGGTCATGCACGTCTATGCCCAGGTGGTGCGATATGCCATGATAAAGGTACTTGCGATAGGCACGGTTTTCAGGTGTTTCCTTATTGATATCATTTTGCTGCAACAGCTTAATATCTATAAATACTTTTGTTGCTTCATCTCCCATCATTTCCGTATAATTGATAATGCTGATGCCGGGTTTTAAGATGCTTTTAGCATAGTTATGCAGGTGCAGGCATGCGTTATAAACCTCTTTCTGCCTGTCAGTAAATTTTCCGTTTACCGGGATCGTACGTGTTAGGTCGGCATTATATCCACCATACTCGGCTCCAAAATCCATCAGTATCAATTCACCATCTTTACATTCCTGGTTGTTGCTGATATAATGAAGGGTTCTGGCACGGTCACCGCTTGCAATGATACTGGAGTATGCAGGACCGGTGGCCCTGTTACGCAGGAATTCATGATAAATCTCCGCTTCAATTTCATATTCAAAAACGCCCGGTTTTATAAATTGTAACAGCCGCCGGAATGCTTTCTCCGTGATATCAATAGCCTGTTGCATAACCTCCACTTCCAAAGCGGTTTTAATCCCGCGTAACTGCCGCAGTATCTTAGCGCTCCTTTTATATTGATGAAGCGGATACCGCTGCCGCATTTCATCAGCATAACGATAGTCTCTAACCCGTACCAGGTTTGCCTTGCGGTCGTTTTCGTTGCTGTTCAGATAGATGGTATCTGCAATATGTATCCATGGTTGTAGTAAGCCTTCAAGACTATCCAGCCAAACAATGGTTGGAATACCTGATATGATTTCCGCTTCTTTTACGCTGAGCCGGTGGCCATCCCATTTTTCCTTCAGTTCATTCGGACGAACCAGCACCAACACTTCCCGGTACTTCGGATCGGGGTTACCCGGAAAAATGATCAGCATGGAATCTTCCTGTTCAATTCCGGTGAGCCAATATAAATCTGAATTTTGCTTGAATGTATATAACTGATCGCCGTTTCTTGGCAATTCATCATTACTATTAAATATAGCAATGGAATCGGGTTCCATTTTTTTAGTAAACCTTTTACGGTTATCTATAAAAATGTCTGAATTCAATGTTTTATACTTCATGCAGGTTATTATTTTTCGAATCGGGGTAAACAACTCCGGTAACAGGCTGGTACTACTGGTAATTAAAATGCAATATATTCAAAATAACACGCGAATTTTTAATGATTAGCTGATTAATTATTATAACGCAGGTTTAAAGTTTAATATTGACTAACTGCTGTTAACCCCATACCGTTAATCAATTAATCATTAACAATTATTTTAAGACTTTTTTTAGAAATAACTGCAACAGCATTACGTTATAAGGTTTTAATTTTGATGTATGATGGCGCGTTTGTTACTGGCAGCAATTTTTTTCTTATCATTTACCGATCCCGGCGAAAAGTTGGAACCTATTCAATGGAATGCAAACCGCAGGTTAAGCTGGAGCGACTTCAAGGCAATGCCTCCTGAAAATGCGGCCAATGCAGCTTTAACCAGCAGTGGGATATTAATGAACTTTACTACTAACGGTGAAAGATTTGAATATGAGCTTAGCTGCAATTTCGATCAGAACAATTCCTGGGGGCGGGTAAAAAACGACTATATACTTTCACATGAACAGGGGCATTTTGACATTGCAGAACTATATACCCGCAAGCTGAATAAATTACTGAAAGGATATCGCTACCAGCCAGAATCATTTAATAAAGATATCAACACGATTTACCGTAACACCATGAAAGAGTTACA
>CAXSIE010000504.1:3271-3859 GCA_964237295.1 uncultured Flavihumibacter sp.
TAGGCTTAGCGGTTGATGTAACGCATATGCGCCATCAATACGACGAGCAAACCGACCATTCAAGAAATGTAACGCAACAAAAATACTGGCTGACGAAAATTCATAATTCATTAGACAACCTGCAGGCATTTTCCGGATACAAATAAAACAGGCAATCAAAATAATCCGTAAATCTGGGCGTCTATCTTACTGATAATTTCTCCAAGGTGCTCGTTATCTTCCGCAAATTTATTTTTATCCACATCTATAATAAGCAGTGGCCCTTCTTTATAACTTTCGGTCCATTTATTATAATATTCATTTAATCTTTTCAGGTATTCAAGGCGGATATTTTCTTCGTACTCCCTGCCTCTTTTTTGTATCTGCGCTACAAGAGTGGGTACAGAGGCTTTCAGGTAAATCAGCAGGTCTGGCGGCTGCACCATTTTTTTTAGTGTTTCAAAAAAATTGAAATAGTTTGAAAAATCGCGTTTGCTCATCAGTCCCATTTCATGTAAGTTAGGAGCAAAAATATGCGCGTCTTCATATATAGTCCGGTCCTGAATTACGGTTTCAGTGCCTTCATTAATTTCAAGTAATTGATTGAGC
>CAXSIE010000505.1:0-3841 GCA_964237295.1 uncultured Flavihumibacter sp.
TAACAAGCCCCTGTAATTTCTTACAGGGGCTTGTTACAATTTTAAAAAATTCATTAGATAATTATAGCTTTAATGTTCCTTCTATACCATCGTCCATTGTTTTACCGGTAACTACAGAAGTTAAGATCTTTATCATGGACACCATTTTATTATTTTTTGTGTCCCAGTAGTAGGCTTCTTCCGGAGCTACTTTTAAAAGTGTGATTTCAGGATCGTCTTTACCTCCCTGAAACCAGGCCTTTATAATGGAACTCCAGTATTTTTCTATTAATGCAGGGTCGGTACTTATAGAAGCCGTTCCATAAACTGATAGAAACTCTGAATTACCCGGGTGTGAAAAAAACAACTGTACCCGTGGATCAGATTGAATATGTTCGTTTTTATCACTGGACTTTGCACTGAAGAACCATAAATTTCCTTCTTCATCAGTATCCATTGCAGACATAGGCCTTGTGCTGAGTGGGGCAGTTGAAAGCTTTGTGGTAAACAAACACAATTGCTCGCTTTTTACCAATTCTTTAATTTTATCAATCGCGTCCTGATTGGTTAAATTTTGTATATGATCGTTATCTGGCATAGAATATATTTTTTATGAGTATGATAGCACGATAAAAAATCATGCCAGAGAGGTGTAAGGCATGGGTATGAGATATGGATAAGGTTCTTTAACTGTTGCCATGCTTATTTAATATAAAATGTTATTAACCCGGTTACAAGCAAACACATTTTCAGTAACCGTTGCTTCATGAAAAGTAAGGTTGAAACAATAATTAGTAAATCACCCACCTCATACCGCAAAGCTATTGCGGGATTTCAATCACTTTTCTTTCTCTATTACTTTTATATGCCAGTTCTATTATCTTAACTACTTCAAGTGCATCCTCTACAGGTACCGGAACAGACTGGTGATTTCGAAGCGCGTTGTATACACCTTCATAGTAATCAAGATAATTTCCCTGCAAGGTAACAACCCTTTCTCTAACGATTTTTCCATTTATTTCGGAGTGTAATAAACCTTGCGCTGTTTCCGGCTCAGTGCCCCAATCGCTGGTGCCGGGAACTTTACCGGCTTGTAATGATACTTCCTGCACGTCAGCCCTGCTTTTAATAAAAGAACCTCTGGATCCGTGTAAAATGTATGCAGGTAACGGCTCACGTACAAGGTAACTTGATTTGAGTGTAACCCTCAAGCGGGGATAATACAATACTACCTCAAAATAATCATCAACCTTCGAAACAGGCCTTACGATCCTGATATCTGCAAATACGGATTGAGGGGAACCGAACAGGTAAAGGGCCTGGTCAATAAGATGTGAGCCCAGGTCATATAATGACCCGGTTGCTGCACCGGGATCTTCTTTATGTGCCTTTGGACTTAATTCTTGTTTGTACCTGTCAAAGTGAATTTCCACATCCACAATCTCGCCTAATACACCATCCCGTACAATTTTTTGAACGGTTCTGAAATCACTGTCGAATCTCCTGTTATGGAAAACGGTTTTTCAACCACTACATTTTTGTTTGCCATCAATGCTTTTCTGGTGAAGTCGTAATGGGTGTAATTGGGCGTATTTACAATTACCAGTTCTACCTGCTCATCGGCGAGCAATTCTTCCAATGAACGGTAGATAATTACATCAGGATATTTTTCTTTTGACAGTTGTTTGGTTCTTTCATAAACACCATGTAAAGTAAATCCGGGATGTATATGAATAAACGGAGCATGGAAAACCCATCCGGACATGCCGAATGAACAGAGTGCGGTTTTAATAGATTTCATATGTTGGTTTTACTGTTAGTATCAGGTAATGATGATTTTTAACTTATGAATGATTATGAATGAATTTTTATTACAATTCCGTAATTTTTAATGTATCATTGTTACCTGTTTCTGTGGGAAAGTTAAAGGGTTGCAAATTAAATTAAAAGTTTATTTAGTTTATACCTGTTAGGATGCAACACATAATTTAAAAACAGGGTAGCAGGTTGCAGCGTGTGAATAGTGTTTTAATAATTACCTGCTTTGATTGCAATACACGCCATATTTTTAACTATATATATTTAAGTATGAAAAAAAACACCTTCTTATTGTATGGATGGATAGGAATAGCATTGCTATTAGTGCTGGGCATATCATGGCTGCCAAAGTCCGGGCAATTAAAAGTTACTAAAGCCAACGTTTCCGGTTTAGCTGCTAAAAAGAAAATAATTTTTATTGCAGGCGCCTGCAGTCACGGTCCGGGTGAACATGAGCATATTGCGGGTTGCCGGCTTTTGTCGGCAGAATTGAATAAGAATGCCGGTAACATGGTGGAAACAGCCGTTTTCCAGGGATGGCCAACAGATACAACCGTTCTTGAAACTGCTTCCAGCATAGTGCTGTATATGGATGGGGGAGAAGGTCATTTAGGCATAAAGCACCTGAAACACCTGTCTGCATTGATGAAAAAGGGAATAGGATTAACATGTCTTCATTATGCTGTGGAAGTTCCGATAGAAAAAGGGGGGCCGGAATTTAAAAACTGGCTCGGCGGATATTTTGAAACTTTTTGGTCTATAAATCCAACATGGCAGGCTGAATTTAAAACTTTGCCGAAGAATCCCGTAACGAACGGGGTAAAGCCATTTACCCTTTACGATGAATGGTACTACCATATGCGTTTTCAGGATAACATGAAAGGAGTGATTCCCATTCTTACAGCGATACCCCCTGCATCTACATTAGACAGAAAGGATGGTCCTCATGAAGGTAATGAATTTGTTAGAAAAGAACAAGGTACGCCGCAACATGTTGCATGGCTCACACAACGTGCCGACGGTGGAAGGGGTTTTGGATTCACCGGTGGTCACTATCACAAAAACTGGGGCGATGCAAACATTCGTAAATTGGTTCTTAATGGCATCATCTGGACGGCTAAAGCCAATGTTCCTGCTGATGGTGTGCCTACATCGGCACTTGCTGATGGTGAATTGCAGGCTAATCTCGATAAAAAACCCTGCAGGTAATTGCAGCAATCCGCCTAAGGCTGTGGCTACCGGGTGAAAAAAGTACGCTTTTACCTGCTGATAGCCGGCAGCTGATTGCAATTAGTAATCAATCCTTCAAAAAATCATCATTATGACCTTTGGAATTAATACGTTTTTATTTACATCTCCTTTTACCAATGACTCAGTACACCTTTTTCCTCAATTTAAAGAATGGGGCTTCGACTCTGTTGAAATAGCCCTGGAAGATCTTTCTCATATTGATCCGGTAATAATCAAAGAACACCTTGATAAGAACGGGCTGGTATGTAAAACACTTTGTGCCGCTATGGGACCAGACCGTGACCTGCGCGGCACACCGGAGCAGCAACAGACTTCGCTTGATTACCTGAAAGGAATGCTTGATATAATGCAGGCTTTAGGAGCAGAAATGCTCATCGGCCCTTTGTATTCATCAGTAGGAAGGGCCGATGCGGTACCCCGTGAAGAATATAACGAGCAATGGAAACTGGTGGTAGGCCATCTAAAAGACGTGGCAGCGTATGCTCAGGAACGTAATCTTAAGCTGGGTATTGAACCGCTTAATCGTTTTGAGACTGATTTTCTTAATACTGTTGACCAGGCTTTACAATTGATAAAAGATATTGATAACCCCGCGGCATTGCTTCATTATGATACGTTTCATATGAACATTGAAGAAAAACACCAGGCTATAGCGATTGAAAAATCAGGAAAGCTGCTGGGGCATTTTCATGCCTGTGGCTGCGACAGGGGTACACCGGGCAATGATCACATAGATTGGCCCGCAATTGCAAAGGCGTTGAAAGCCGTTGGCTATGACGGAAGCGTTGTAATT
>CAXSIE010000506.1:0-3308 GCA_964237295.1 uncultured Flavihumibacter sp.
GCAAAACTATTTACGAAAAATCAAAATAAAAACATGGGGTGGGTTGGAGGTTTACTTTTTAGTTATGCTACTTGCACCACTGGATCGTACTTCTTTTGGAACACCATTTCCTTTATACGATATTGAACTGGCGCCACTCGCATTGGCATACAACTCTTTGGTAATCGTTATCCTGATATCAGAAGCGCCGGAAGCTTTTGCGGTACAATTTTCCGTTTCAAGATTGTACCCTTTGAAATTGCTGGCTCCAGAGGTTTCTATATCAAGCACCGGCGCCTTTCCGGTAACCGTTGCATCAGAAGCGCCACTTTGATCAACACTCAATTTGTTGGTTTGAACGCTGCCTTTAAAATCACTGGCTCCGGATAATTTAAGCGTAAGCGCATCAGCTTCAATCATTCCGTTTACAAATACATCACTTGCACCTGTAGCCGTAAGCGCCCTGATTGATTTAAACGATACATAGGCCATCATCTTTTTGTTACCTGATCTGTATTTCCATCCATCTGCCTGGTACCATATCTTTAAAACTCCGTTTTCTACAACAGTCTTTATATGGTCCCGGTAACTTATTTCCGAAGCACTTACCGCCACTCCATCCTCATCTCCCTGCGATAAATACAGGTTTATTCCACCTGAAACATTTATAGCTGAAAAATTGCCGACAGTCCTTACATCGGCATTAGGATCGTTGATGATGGTTTTTTGAGCGTTGGACACAAGGCAATTAAAAAAAGCCATGGCTGCTAAAAGGATTATCTTATTCATGTCTGAGATTTTATTTTATAGTATTTATAAATAAACAGTTTATTTTTCACAACCCATATTCCCAATTACGACGCACTGTAAACAAATGTTACAAACACATTTAAATATATCCATATCTTTGCGCGGATCAATTATAGTTATCAGTTCCTCGGGGTGCTGACCGCCAACTGGCAGGCCGGCTGAGATAATACCCGTAGAACCTGAACAGGGTAATGCCTGCGCAGGGAAGGTAGTTAACATATCCGTTTTCTTCACTTCGCTTACGCAGCATTTCTCCAAATCAATTTTAACCGGATAATAATCCGGTGTAACATCAAAAACAACCTGATGAAAAAATTGTCTTTGGCGATATGCTACATCTTAATGAATGTACACATCTTCGCTCAGAACGTCTTTAAAGGAAAAGTAACAGACGCTACCAGTGGTGCAGCAATTCAGGGAGCTACCGTAGCATTTGAAAACAATGGCAGCACGGTCACCGATGCAAATGGGATCTTCGATATCAGCCTTCCGCCTCATTCCTATCTTATTAGAATTACCAGTATTGGTTACAAAAAGCTGGAAATACGCACCGCATTTACGCGGGATATTGCCGAATTTAAGCTGGAACGGTACAATCTTTTTCTGCAGCCTGTAGAAATCCATGCAATAAGAGCCACCGGGAAAGCTCCTTTCACCAAAACTGATATGGATAAAAAAGAGATAGAGAAAAATAACCTGGGGCAGGATCTTCCATTTCTCCTGAACCAAACACCTTCCGTAGTGATCAACTCAGATGCGGGTAATGGCGTTGGATATACCGGCATCCGCATTCGTGGCACAGATGCAACACGTATCAATGTAACCCTTAACGGAATTCCTTACAACGATGCTGAAAGCCAGGGAACCTATTTTGTAGATATGCCGGACATCGCTTCATCACTTGGCAGCATCCAGATACAACGGGGTGTGGGCACTTCTTCCAACGGAGCAGGCGCTTTCGGAGCATCTATTAATATATCCAGCAATGAATTCAGGGAAGATCCCTACGCTGAAATAAACAACAGCTACGGATCTTTTAACACCTGGAAGCATACGGTAAAAGCAGGTTCGGGTTTACTGAACAATCATTTTACTATAGATGCCCGCCTCTCCAGAATTTCAAGCGATGGATTCATAGACAGGGCAAAAAGTGACCTTCATTCATTTTATTTATCAACCGCTTATATTAATAAAAAGTCAACCCTAAGGCTGAATATTATTTCAGGAAAAGAAAAAACCTACCAGGCATGGAATGGAATCCTTCAGGAAGACCTGAAAAACAGCAGGACCTACAATTCTGCAGGAACTGAAAAACCCGGCAAGCCCTACGAAAATGAAACCGACAATTACCAGCAGGATCAATATCAATTATTTTTTAACCACCAGTTCAGCGATCACCTTACTTTTAATACAGCAGTCTTTCTTACACGCGGTAAAGGCTATTACGAACAATACAAAGCCGGTCAATCATTCTCCGGCTACGGATTACCAAACACAATTATCGGAACAGACACGATTCGTAAAACAGATCTTGTGCGCCAGTTATGGCTGGACAATTATTTTTACGGACATGTTTTATCCTTACAATACCACAAAAAAAATACACAACTTACTTTTGGCAGCAGCATAAACCGGTATGACGGAACCCACTATGGTAATGTAATATGGTCGCAGATGTTTGTTCCTTTAAATTATCAGTGGTACCATCTCGATGCAAGGAAAACAGACGCAAGTGTATATGCAAAACTTCAACAAAAAATTGCTGCCCGCTGGGATGGATTCCTTGACCTTCAATACAGGCATGTATCTTACGGCCTCAATGGCTTCAGAGACAACCCAACCCTGGTGGTAAAAAATAAATATGATTTTTTAAATCCAAAAGCTGGCATCAGCTATACCTATGATAACCTTACAGCCTATTTATCCTATGCTGTAGCCAACAAAGAACCCAACCGTGATGATTTTGAAGCAGGCTTAACCAACCAGCCTAAAGCCGAGACTTTGCATGATTTTGAAATGGGAATATCAAAAAAAGCTTCCTGGTTTTCCTGGGGACTAACTGGCTATTATATGTTATATAAAAATCAATTGGTATTAACAGGTAAAATAAATGATGTGGGGTCTTATACCCGCACTAATATTCCAAATAGTTATCGTACAGGTATTGAATTGCAGGGGGCTTTAAAGGTACTGTCATGGCTCAATGCAAGTGGAAACCTTACACTCAGTAATAATAAGGTAAAAGATTTTTCAGAGTATATAGATGATTATGATAATGGCGGCCAGAAACTAGTAGTGCATGGCAAGCCGGATATAGCTTTCTCTCCTGATATTATAAGCAGTGTTGCTCTAAACATAAAGCCCGTCAGGAACAGTGAAATAAGTTTCATCGGCAAGTATGTCGGCAGGCAGTACCTTGATAACACCGGTGATAATTCAAGGAGCCTTGGAGCGTATTATGTACAGGATGCCCGGATATCCTACACCATTTATCATCCCATCATAAAAGAGATGCAGTT
>CAXSIE010000506.1:3318-3837 GCA_964237295.1 uncultured Flavihumibacter sp.
AATAATCTGTTCAACAAGAAGTACGAACCTAACGGTTATACCTACAGCTATATTGATGCGGGAAGGATACAGACAGAGAATTATTTATTCCCCATGGCGGGGATTAACTGGATGCTTGGGGTGCAGATCAAGCTCTAAGAAATTACGTATCAAGTTTAAGTGTTTTTTTAACGATAGAGAACAGCTGGAGGAGTGTTTCCTTCTCCGGCTGTTCTCTATCGTTAAAAAAACCTGCACGGCTGAAAACAATACTTCACATTAAAGTTAATTCAACACTAAGTTGGATGCTAATCACTTCACCGGCCGGTCCTGCTCCTGCCAGGCCAGCATGCCACCATCCAGGTTTTTGGTATTGGTAAAACCCAGGGTCTCCAAAAACATACATGCCGTCTGACTTCTTGCGCCACTGCGGCAATGCACAATAACTTCCTGGTTTTTCCAGTCTTCAATCTCATCAACCTGCATCGCCTGTATGTTACCTAACGGTAATAATTTTGCGCCAATATTAAATTCCGAGTA
>CAXSIE010000507.1:0-3829 GCA_964237295.1 uncultured Flavihumibacter sp.
TCTCCGTTGCATCCTTTCGCCGGCAGGGATACTGCTGTTGTTGTAAATCAGCCGTTACAACTACATGCCACGGGAGGGTTAAGTTATCTATGGTCTCCATCAACCGGGTTATCTGCTAATAATATTTCCGATCCTGTGGCATCATATAATGAGCCGTTTACGGTACT
Organism: uncultured Flavihumibacter sp.; assembly: GCA_964237295.1. Classification (GTDB taxonomy): domain Bacteria; phylum Bacteroidota; class Bacteroidia; order Chitinophagales; family Chitinophagaceae; genus JADCRZ01. The sequence goes on from CAXSIE010000507.1 coordinate 168, forward strand.
TCATTATAAACTGCTTGTTTATAATTTGGCTAATTGTGTTGATTCAAGTGCTCGATCCAATTGTTATACCCAATACTTTTACTCCTAACGGCGATGGTAACAATGAAAGGTTACAACCTATTGCTGTCGGTATGCAACGAGTGGATTATTTTAATGTATATAACCGGTGGGGACAGCTCGTGTATTCATCAGGCAGAACTGATAAAGGCTGGGATGGCACACTGGCCGGTAAACAACAGGGTGCGGGAACATTTGTGTGGACCGTTAAAGCAATAGATTATACCGGTAAAACCTATCTGCAAAAAGGAACTGTATTGCTGATAAGATAATTGTCAGGAGCTGAATTATGATGTAGCCGATTAAATGATTACTATGTCTAGGAAACAATCATATTTAATCATTTAATCGGCTATATCACAGTTCAGACCCTGCTTTTACTTCGACAACTGGCTTTTCAAAAAACTTTCTATCTGGCTGCAAGGTATGAACATAGGACTTGATGATATATCAACACGCATTCCCTGCCCGGTAATGGTATAAGAGCCAACTATATTACCTAAAACATTTACGCTGAAATTGCCCGCAAACTGATCTCCCGAAAACTTGCCTCCCTGCTTTTCAATAGCAGCTTTTGCTTTCATAAAAATACTTTCCGGATCTCCGCTAAACGGGATATTAAAGTTGCATTTCGACATGATAATTTGTTGAATCGTGATATCACACAATAATTTTTTATCCAACCTGTTCTTTCATTGTCTTAGACACTTTTTTTCTTTCATCTTCATCAAGAATTACTTTACGCATGCGTATATTTTTTGGTGTTACTTCAATGCATTCATCCTGTTGAATGTATTCCATACATTCTTCCAGGGTCATCAAAGTTTTGGGGGCAATACGTGAAGCGTCATCGCTGCCGCTGGCGCGGTGATTGGTTAATTTTTTGGGTTCTGTTGCGTTAACAATTAAATCTCCTGGTTTAATATGCTCTGCAATGATCTGGCCGGTGTACACTTCTTCTCCCGGGTCTACAAAGAATATCCCACGATCCTGTAATTTATCAATAGAGTAACCGGTCGTTTTATCCTGGTTTTTAGAAATCAGCACACCGCTGTTTCTTCCGGGAATAGCGCCTTTCCACGGTTTGTACTCCAGGAAACGGTGAGCCATAACAGCTTCGCCGGCGGTATTGGTAAGCATGGTAGAACGCAATCCTATCAGGCCACGGGAGGGAATTTCAAATTCAAGGTGTTGCATGCTTCCCTTGGTTTCCATGATCAGCATTTCACCTTTGCGTTGAGTAACCAGGTCTATAACCTTACCGCTAAAATCTTGTGGTACGTCAACTACCAGGTTTTCATAAGGTTCATTCTTTTTACCACCTATTTCTTTAACCAGAACCTGCGGTTGGCCAATGGTTAACTCAAATCCTTCCCGGCGCATTGTTTCGATCAATATACCCAGGTGAAGAATACCACGGCCGAATACCAGGAAGCTATCAGCACTATCTGTATCTTCCACCCTCAATGCTAGGTTTTTTTCAGTTTCCTTCATCAGCCTGTCTCTGAGGTGACGTGAGGTAACATACTTACCGTCTTTACCAAAGAATGGCGAGTTGTTAATGCTGAATAACATACTCATGGTAGGTTCATCAACACTTATCACCGGCAGGGCTTCCGGGAATTCAGGATCGGTCATGGTATCGCCGATGGTGAAATCTTCCAATCCAACTACCGCACAAATATCGCCTGCCGATACTTCAAGGGCCTTCTTCTTACCCATTCCTTCAAAAGTGTACAATTCTTTTACTTTGGATTTTTTTATACTGCCATCTGCCTGCACCAATGCCACAGCCTGTCCTTCTTTAACAGTGCCTCTCGCCACTTTTCCTACTGCTATTCTACCAAGGAATGATGAGTAGTCTAATGAAGTAATCTGCATCTGTAATGTTCCTTCATTAACTTTCGGTTCGGGAACGTATTGCAGTATCGCATCCAGTAGGGGAAAAATATCTTCCGTGGGTGTTAAAGAAGTGTTCATCCAGCCTTGCTTGGATGAACCATAAATTGTAGGAAAGTTTAGCTGTTCTTCTGTAGCATCCAGGTTATAAAAAAGTTCAAAAACAGCATCATGAACTTCTTCTGGTCTGCAGTTAGGTTTATCAACTTTGTTGATTACTACGATAGGTCTTAAATGAAGCTGAAGCGCTTTTTGTAAAACAAAACGGGTTTGGGGCATGGGCCCTTCAAAAGCATCCACCAGTAACAGTACGCCGTCGGCCATTTTTAAAACCCGTTCTACTTCTCCGCCAAAGTCTGAGTGACCAGGGGTATCAATAACATTAATCTTTACATCTTTATACTGAACTGCCGCATTTTTGCTAAAAATGGTAATGCCTCTTTCCTTTTCGAGGTCATTGCTATCCATTATCAATTCACCGGTGTCCTGATTTGCACGAAATACATTGGTCGAATGTAAAATTTTGTCAACCAAAGTGGTTTTTCCATGGTCAACGTGCGCAATAATTGCTATGTTACGAATATTCATAATACAATATTTTTACTTTTACTTCCCGCATTATTGCTTTATATTAACGCCGGTAAGCGTAAAAGAGGCGCAAAGGTACATTTTTTCTGTAGAGGGGCAAACAAAGAAGAAAGTTAATGTTCACTTTAATGGTTAATAGTTGTTTAGTGTGACTGATTTAAGCCATATCCATTAAGTCAGCGATATTCAAAAACCATTAACCATTAACAATTAGTCATTATATTAAATATTAGATTCACAACAAACTATAGTATGCGCAGAAAATGGTTCTTTGTTGTAATTATTACTATAATAGTTGTATACTTATCAGGACCTCACCCTGCTAGGCCTTCCTATAAAAAAGAGTTGCCAGCTGTGCCTTCTGGTGCTTTATCTCTTGAAAGTTATATTCAGGCCGGTGAATCTAATCACAAATTAAAACCTGATAACCAGGCAAGGATAATATGGTACGACAGCTCAAAACAAAAAACAGCCTATGCTATTGTTTACCTGCCTGGTTTTACAGCCAGCCAGGGTGAAGGTGACCCTGTGCATAGGAACACCGCCCGTAAATTCGGCTGTAACCTTTATTTGGCAAGATTAGCCGAGCATGGTATTGATACAACGGAGGCTTTGGTTAACCTGACTGCAGATAATTACTGGCAGTCGGCAAAAGAGGCCCTTGCCATTGGCAAGCAACTTGGTAATAAAGTAATATTAATGGGAACCAGCACCGGTGGTACGCTTGCATTGATGCTTGCTGCTGAATATCCTGAAGTAACTGCGCTACTGATGCTTTCTCCTAATATTGCCATTAATGATCCGTTCGCATTTCTTTTAAACAATCACTGGGGACTTCAGATTGCACATACCGTGCTGCAGTCTGACTATATAAGTTCAAAAGACCAGAGAGAAATTTATAAACAATACTGGAGCACACCTTACAGGATAGAAGCGGCTGTACAGTTAGAAGAACTGCTGGAAACTTCTATGAAACCGGAAACTTTTCAAAAGATCAAACAGCCGGTACTCTCATTATATTACTATAAAGACGAAGTACACCAGGATAGTGTGGTAAGCGTTGCAGCTATAAAAAAGATGATGGGGCTGCTAGGTACCCCCGTTAAGTTGAAAAGATC
>CAXSIE010000508.1:0-3798 GCA_964237295.1 uncultured Flavihumibacter sp.
GAGACTGTTTAATTCAGGGCCGGTGCATTCGAAACGGTTCCCAATTCAACAGCAGAAGATTTACTCAAAAAATTGCCAGGGGTAGAAGTTGATAAAGATGGTAACGTGAAAGCACAGGGTGAAGATATTCAAAAGGTATATGTTGACGGCAAAGAATTTTTTGGTACAGACCCCAAACTGGCTACCAAAAATATTACAGCGGATATGATTGAATCAGTTCAGGTATTTGATGACATGAGTGATCAGGCTAAATTTACCCGTATTGATGATGGAAGCAGGTCTAAAACAATAAATATCAAATTAAAAAAAGACCAGCGCAAAGGCTATTTTTTAAGAGCCACTGCAGGATACGGTACCGACGAAAGATATACCGGTAACCTTACCTTTAACAGTTTTAAAGCAGACCGCAGGATATCAATCATCGGGAACTCCAATAATATAAACAGATCTGCATTTAATTTTAGTGATATCGTTACAAATATGGGTGGTTTTAGCGGTGGTGGCGCCAGTGGCGGCGGCGGAGGAGGAGGTGGAAATCGTGGCGGAGGAGGAGGTGGCGGAAACCGTGGCGGTGGAGGTGGCGGGAGCAATTTTGGTGGCGGCGGAAGTAATTTTGGAAGTGGTGGTACCGGAAGCAATGGTATTACACGTACATCGTCTCTTGGCTTAAACTACACAAATAAATTTGGCAATAAGCTCGATGTTACCGGCAGTTATTTTTTCTCCGAATCGGAAACAAATACTAAGAGAACAAGCAGAAGGGACTCCTACTTCACAGATTCAACAGCAGTTCAAGAACAACAAACCACTTCAACAAATAAAAATCAAAACAACCGGTTCAATATCAGGATGGAATATAATATTGACAGTTTGAACTCCATATTGTACACTCCCAGTTTAACATTCCAGCATTCAACTGGCGGCAGTCTTGATTCAAACAGGATAATGGGTGTTAAGGGCGACATCAGTGCTCTTGCGGTTAATGGTTTAACAAGCAATACCAACGAACGTAACGGAACTAACTTAAATAATAACTTACTATACCGTAGAAAATTCAAGAAATTCGGCCGCACTTTTACACTTGGATTGAACAATTCATTAAATGACAGTAAGGGTGAAGGTACCAGCTATGCACCCCTGACTTTCTATAATAATAACGGAACCGTACAAAGAACTCAAAATCAGGATATCGAGAATAATCAAATAACAAAATCTAACAACAACGTAATCAGCACTGCATATACTGAACCGATTGGTACCAACAAAATACTTGAATTAAACTACGCTTATACCAATAATCACCAGACTTCAGATCGTAATGCCTTTGATTACGATTCATTAACCGGTAAATATGACCGCATCAATACCCGTCAAACGAACTACTTTGTAAATGATTTCTTCGCCCATAGATATGGAGCAAACTTTCGCCTTCAAACAACAAAGTATAATTTTCAATTAGGTGGTGCTGTACAATCATCAGAACTTACTAATAACAGCATTCGTCCTATAGGTTTAAATGGCAAAGATTCAGCAATCAACATAAAACAAAACGCTATTAACTTTTTCCCAACCGCTAATTTTAATTATAGTTTCAGCAGAACCAAGAATTTAAGGATCAATTACCGTGGCCGTACCAATCAGCCATCGGCTACCCAGTTACAACCTGTTCTTGATGTTAGCGACCAGTTAACCGTTCGGCAGGGCAATCCCTTTCTTAAGCAGGAATTCAGTAATAACATAAACATCGGATATAATACATTCAACGCCTCAACTTTCCGCTTTTTTAATGCTAATGTGAATCTTGGTTCAACTTCCAATAAAATTGTAAACAGCATTGATTCCTTTGGAAAAGGAGTACAATTGATAACTCCGATAAACATGGGTGGAGTGCACAATGCATCTTCATACCTGACCCTGGGTATTCCATTCAAACAAAGAAAAGGAAGCAGTGTAAATTTTACCAATTCCCTGAGCTATAACAGGGATGTAACCCAAATTTACAAGGTTACCAATGTTACGAAGAATTTTATCGTTACCCAATCAGCCGGGTTAAATATGGACTTCAAGGATAAGTTTAATTTTGGTTTAACCGGCAGGATCGCTTACAATAATGCACGCTACAGTGTTCAAAGCGACCAAAACTCCGATTTTTACACACAGACTTATATTGCTAATATTAATTACTTTATTCACAAAACACTTATTATCTCAACGGATTTCAATTATATAATCAATACAGGAAGAGCCGAAGGATACAATCAAAGTGTTCCGCTATGGAATGCAAGCATTGCCCAGCAATTGTTTAAAAAGAAAAATGGAGAGATCAAGCTGTCAGTTAATGATATGCTGAACCAAAACCAGAGCATTACAACCAATCAAACAGAGAACTACACCGAGAATATAAATACCGTTGTGTTGAAACGTTATTTTATGCTAACCTTTACTTATAATCTTAACAGGGCAGGGTCTAATAGTATGCAGCAACAAAGAAATATGATGATGCCTCCTAATGGCCGTGATTTCAGAGAAGGTGGCGGCGAAAGAAGGCAATTTAACAGACCGCCGAATAACTAATAACCATAAGTTATAAAAAAAAAGGCTGCAACTTTCATTGCAGCCTTTGTACTTACTTTTTGTGGTTTCGAAGGTAAGTACAGCCAGCTTAAGCTTGTATTATGTATAATCGCTAAAGATGTAAGTTATTGAGTTAATAACAGTTATAGAAATCAACTTGTTATATTATAATTTTTAACCGGTTTCGATAATTTTTTATCTGTATAATATTTCCACACCCAGGTAATGGTAAAAGTTGGTATAAAATCCGTTCCTGGTAAAATTTCTTCTACAAAATTGAAAATGCCACCGAAAGCACCTTTCCAACCTCCAAAACTTATATAAAATATGATAGCGGAGATGGGAGCCCAAATGATATCTCCCAACTCGCCAATGCCCGGGATGGCATAAGTCGCATAACCGATCAGATCCATCAAAATGCAAAAAATCAATGTAGGCTGCTTTTTATTCATTCAGATATCAATTTTGCATGGTAAATCAAATTCTGCACCAAAATTTACCTGCCTTTCCAATTTAAGTATAGTTTAATCCTTAACAGTTTCTTACTGTTTAAAACAGAAGGCATTTTCCGGCTGCTTCTTTATCTGATTAACGAAAGTTTTGCAGTAGCCTGTTCAAGCGTTTCATCTTTTTTTGCAAAGCAGAATCTCACCACCTTGTTGTCCTGACCGGATTTATAAAATGCAGAAACCGGTATACAGGTTACACCATATTGTTTAGTGATCCTGATGGCAAAATCACTATCTGCCTCATCGCTTATCTGGTTATACTTATATAACTGAAAGTAGCTGCCGTAACTGGGCAAAGAGGTAAACCTTGTTTGCTTCATCAATTGCTGAAAGTAATCCCTTTTTTGTTGTAAGAACTTACCTAAAGATGAGTATGATTCTTTTTGCCCCAAATACTGCGATACAGCTACCTGAGAGGGAGTGTTACAACTAAAACAATTAAACTGGTGAACTTTCCTGAATTCCTTCATCAGTTGCTGGCTTGAAATACAATAACCTAATTTCCATCCTGTACAATTATATACTTTTCCAAAAGAAAAGCAAACAAAACTCTTTTGAGCCAGATCAGGATAACGAAGCATAGAAAGATGCGGAACATCATCAAAGATAAGATGTTCATATACTTCATCGGACAGAATAAGGATTTCAGAATTATTAACAATGTTTCGAAGCTGTGCTATATCATTGTTATTCAGCACAGCGCCACTTGGATTGT
>CAXSIE010000509.1:0-3796 GCA_964237295.1 uncultured Flavihumibacter sp.
CCGCAAATATAGGAGTTTTGATAATTATTAATGATTAATTATTAATTGTTAACGGATAATTGCCATGTAGATATACATTAAAGCCGCTAACCGTTAATCATTAATAATTCATCATTAATAATTAATCATTAATAAATGTTAAAACCCTATCCCCTGTCTTCCTGCCAATGAGTTCACACGCGTAAAGCCAACCAGTTCATCGGCCCTTCCGCCCAGCGGACGGTAATAAACCAGGATGGTATAATTATTTTCGGTTTCAAAAAAATTACCTTCTGTAAGATCAAATGAAGGATTAGATCCGTTAGTATTTTTGGTGATATAGGAGTAATCGTAGTAACCTTGTTTCAAAATAAGGGAAGTTTCATACATGCCTTCCTGCTCATTAAAATTCATTTTGGCTGAATCAACGTCACCGTAATTGGTTAACTCGCCAAAAAGGTATACCTCTTTATTTGGATAAGGCACTTTTCCCGCGGGCACAAGCCTGAAATGGACCGTAGCATAATCAGACTGCCATAACGGATTGATGCTTTCCGTTACATCGTTATAGAACATGCCGTTATTATCGCGGTAAAACACAAAGCGCTGGGTGGCGCGATCAGGGTCGGCTTTTACAAATACCTCTGTTTTATTATTGGTGTAGGTGGCATGTTCCACACGGTCGCTCTGAAGGCGGAAACTGCGAAGGTCAAGCCAGCGCCATTCGCGTCCACCCGGAAAAAGGGCGTCTGTTTCCGTATTATATTCTAATGTGCCCTGCCGTATAAACGTAGGACGGATATCGTGAATGTAGTTATCCCACCTGTTGTTTTGTAAAATGCAAACACTCACCTGCTGCATGGCATTCATCAAATTTAATTTACTTGTGTTAATGGTGAATTGAATCTTCTGCTGTGTTTTAAAATATTGTCCGTTAAATGGCTGCTGGATCTGTGCCGCTATATCAACACCCGGCTTCACTACAAGCAAGCGCCTGCTGAACAGGAGTTTGGCAGTATCGCCATCCGCAAAAACTTTTAACAGATAGTTTCCTGAACGGGAAGGCAGGCAGCTTCTGTCGGGCAGTACTGCCTGGTAGTGGGTGTACTTTGTAAATGCAATGGATGAAGTTCGGTAGTTGCTGATGCGGACCTGTGAAAACCCGCTGATATAATCGAACTGGCTCAGCATAGCCTGAGACCAGTCTGCATTACAAAGCAGGTAAGTATAAGAATAATTTCTTACTCCACCATTTATATCATCAAAATGAAGTTCTATCTGATCAGCACTGTTAAGCGCCCAGACAGGATAAGCAAACGGATTGCCCGCCACATTCAATTTAACGGATTTGATATTGGAGGCGTAAATATGATCCGGAACCTGTGCTTTAACCAGAACAAACGAAAACAATAGAATTAACAGGGTGATATGCTTCATCTGAATAGAATTAAAATATTGATAAATGTAACCGTTGACGAAAATTATTGAATGAAGGGCATGATTGTTATTCATAAAAATCAGTTAATCATTTCATCAACGGTTCAAAGGTGCAAAAATTACTGATATATGTAAGAAAAACAACTGACTATATCGGGATAGAGTTATTTTTGACCGATTAAAAGAAACACAATCATTTGAATCTTTCCAACTTTATAGCCGGGCGAACCGCTTTCAATCAACAACGTTCCTTTTCACGTTTCATTATACGGCTGGCAACGGCAGCTACAATTATCAGCGTAGCAGCCATGATTATTGCCATGGCTTTTACCAATGGATTTCAATATGCGATCAGTCAAAAAATATTCAGCATTTTCGGACATATCAGGGTGCAGCATTTCGAACCTAATAAAGTTTCCTTCGCGCAGGAATCACCTATCGAAAAAAATGATACAGTTACCAGGATTTTAAGGCAAAATCCTGCAATCAAAACAATTCAGCCATTTGCTACCAAGAACGCCATTTTAAAAACCGGTGAAACTATCGAAGGGGTTCTTTTTAAAGGTGTTGAAAATAATTATGATTTTAGCAACCTGAAAGATTTTTTAGTAAGCGGCCACTGGATCAGATTCCCGGCTAACGGCTACAGTAATGAGGTCAATCTTTCAGAATATACCGCCAATCAGCTCAAACTCAAATTGAATGACCAGGTGCTGATATTTTTTATTCAAGCAGATGGATCGGCGCCACGCATGAGGAAACTGACCGTGACCGGTATATTTAAAACCGGCATTGAAGAATACGACAAACTGATTGCATTCGGAGACATCAAACTGATCCAGCGGCTGAACAACTGGAAGAAAGACGAGATCGGCGGTTATGAGATCTTTTTAAAAGATTACCGGAAAATGGATGCTGTTAATGAAGAAGTTTATAATGAGCTGCCCTCCATGTGGAACAGCAGAACCACCCAGGAAATCAATCCCAATATCTTCGACTGGCTCAACTTGCAGGATCAGACAATCGTTATCGTGCTGATAATAATGACAGTAGTTGCTGTATTAAATCTTATTACCTGCCTGATAATCCTGGTGCTGGAAAGAACCAGGATGGTGGGCGTATTAAAAGCATTGGGGGCCTCTGATCAGCTGGTTCAAAAAATATTCCTGATGCAGGGCGCTATCATTGCAATCATCGGAATAGCCCTTGGAAACATTGTAGGACTGGGATTTTGCTGGCTTCAGCAACGTTATGGGTTTATTTCGCTGCCTGAAGACATGTATTATATCTCCAGGGCCGAATCACGTATTGTGTGGTGGCAGGTGTTATTGGTGAATGGTGGCACGTTCCTGGTTTGTTTTCTGGTGCTGATCATTCCTACGTTTATAATTAAGAGAATACAGCCGGTTAAGGCGATACAGTTCAGGTGAGTAGTTGACGGATTTTTTTAACACAGAGTTCACAGAGGAGGAAACGCAGAGAAACACAGAGGCCCTCTGTGCACTCTGTGTTTCCTCCCTCTGTGAACTCTGTGTTAAAAAACTATACAATATGAGACAGGATAATCCCCGCCGCCACAGCAGCATTAAGAGATTCAGCATGCCCGTACCTGGGAATAGTAACGAGATGAGCAGCTAACGCCATCAAATCTGAACTGATACCCTTTGACTCGTTCCCGATAAGCAGCATCCCTTCTTTAATCTTTCCGAAAGACGAAAGAGATTGACCGTTAAGAACACTGGCATATAAAGTAACATCCGGATGCTTACTTATAAAAGAACCCAGATCATCATAAATAACCCTGACACGCGTGATACTTCCCATAGTAGACTGAACCACCTTTGGATTATACACATCCACACAATCATTGCTTGCAATAATCTGCGGTATACCGAACCAGTCGGCGATACGAATAATAGTACCCAGGTTCCCGGGATCCTGAATACCGTCGAGTAGCAGGGTGATGGTATTTTTTAGTAAAATGCCAGCGCTGATAGCAGGCTGCTTAAAAATACCCACCACCTGGTTTGGGGTAGAGAGGAATGATATTCTTTCCAGTTCCTGTTCTTCCAACTCATAAAACAGCGCAAAGGGAAGTGAATTCCTAACAAACTTATTTTGCTGCCACCATTGTGATGTAGCATACAAAGCAACAGGCTCAAAATTTTCATTTGCCAATATCTCGCCAATTATCTTCGGTCCCTCGGCTACAAATACACCATACTCCTTTCTGAATTTTTTGTCGTTCAAACTTTGAATATATTTGACCTGCGATTTTGTAAGCATCTTGATTGTAGGCTCTTAATAGTGGAAATTAATTATAAAAAAATATTCGTTCCTTTACCCTTCAAAAAACAGAATTAAAAACCAGGAAACAAGT
>CAXSIE010000510.1:0-3793 GCA_964237295.1 uncultured Flavihumibacter sp.
GCATCAGCACAGCCGATGCCAATGCGGTTATTGAAATGGCTATCGGTGGAAAATCAGCTACTGAATTATATGAAGGAGAACGCAAATTTGATGTTCGCATCAGGTACCAGCAGGACTTTCGCAATACCCGTGAAAAAATTGAGAACCTGATGGTACCCACCAGTGACGGATCGAAAATTCCTCTTAAAGAAATATCCGACATAAAAACGCTTACCGGCCCGGCATTCATATTCCGCGACAATAATATGCGGCATATCGCGGTAAAATTTTCCGTCAGGGAAAGAGATCTTGGCAGTACCATAGCGGAGGGGCAGGAAAAAGTAAGTCAGCAGGTGCACCTAGACCAGGGCTATAAATTATCCTGGAACGGCGAATTTGAAAACCAGCAAAGGGCTACAAAAACCCTGTCACAGGTAGTGCCCCTCTACCTGCTGGTAATTTTTTTAATACTCTTTGTTACTTATGGTAATGTAAAACCGTTTGCTTTGATCGGCGGAATTCTTGCCCTTCATATTACCGGCATTAATTTCAGCATATCGGCTGGCATCGGCTTTATAGCGCTGTTTGGCGTATGTATTCAGAATGGTGTAATACTGATATCGGTATTTAAAAAGAACCTTGAAGAAGGCATGCATCTGGATAAAGCGATCCGAGAAGGCGTTATATCCAGGGTAAGGCCGGTAGTTATGACTGCATTAATGGCTATGATCGGTTTGATGCCTGCAGCCATTTCAACGGGCATCGGCAGTGAAACACAAAAACCTTTGGCTGTAGTGGTTATCGGCGGATTGATTACATCCACCATTCTTACTTTGTTAATATTGCCTGCTATCTACGCACTGGTATATAAATTTTTACACCACCGTGAAAACAGGAAACTGTTAAAGAAGACAGGATTGGTAAGCAGAAGTTAGTGTTTTTTATAGCCTCAGGTTAAAAAACTCTTCAACGCAATTACTGTTTTTGCCTTAATTTCGGTTTTCCATAAAACTATAATTAAGATATGGCAGAAGTAATACTAATGCCCCGATTGAGCGATACAATGACCGAAGGGGTTATTGCCTCCTGGCATAAGAAAATTGGTGATACAGTTAATAAAGGTGAGTTGCTGGCGGAAATAGAAACCGATAAGGCCACTATGGAACTTGATAGTTATAAAGACGGCACTTTGCTGCATCTCGGTGGTGAAAACGGTAGCAAAATCCAGGTTAACGACCTGCTGGCAATTATAGGAAAACCGGGTGAAGACATATCTTCTTTATTAAAGGGAGGCCAGGCTCCGACGCCCGCTGAAGGAAATAAAGAAGCTACCGCAGCGCCTAAAGAGGCTCCGCCCGTAGCTAAACAGGAAACTCCTGCTAAAGCACTGGAGAATAAGTCGGCGCCTATGGATCTTTCCAAAATAGAAGAAGTGATCCTGATGCCAAGACTAAGCGATACCATGACAGAAGGCGTTATAGCAGATTGGCATAAAAAGATTGGCGACGATGTTAAGAAAGGTGACCTTCTTGCTGAAATTGAGACTGACAAAGCAACCATGGAACTGGAAAGCTATAAGAATGGCAAACTGCTTTATATCGGTGCGCAAAAGGGCGAAAAAATTCCTGTAAATGCGTTGCTCTGTATTATCGGAGAGCAGGGAAAAGTGGATGTTGATAAGATTGTTGCCGCATCTAAGGGGGGTGCCATACCTGAAGCCGGCACAAAAGCCGATGAGGAAGTTATAAAACCAGCCGAATCAAATGCGGAACAGTTAGCAGTTAACCCTAATCCTTCCCAACAGGCTGTTCCGTCAACAAACGGTCAGCCGGCTGAAGTATCATCCTCTCTTAATGGAGACGGACGTATAAAAGCTTCTCCCCTTGCAAAAAAATTGGCAGCAGAAAAAGGAATAGATATTTCTCAGGTTCCCGGCAGCGGTGATAGCGGAAGGATCGTTAAAAAAGACGTTGATAGTTTTGTTCCGGCTAAAAAAGAGACTGAAAAACCAGCACCGGCAGCCAGACCGGCACAACCTGCTGCTCCGCAAACAGCCGCCGGACAAGTAAGCTTTGAAGATGTGCCGGTATCGCAGATGCGCAAAACAATTGCACGCCGCTTATCAGAAAGCATGTTCACCGCACCGCATTTCTATCTCACCATGAGCATAGATATGGATAATGCCGTAGCAAGTCGCGCAAAGCTGAATGAGGTATCCAAGGTAAAAATTTCCTTTAACGATATTGTGCTGAAAGCTGTGGCCGTTGCCCTAAAACAACACCCGAAAGTCAACAGCAGTTGGATGGGCGATAAGATCCGTGTCAACCATCATGTAAATATCGGAGTGGCTGTAGCAGTAGAAGAAGGCTTGCTGGTACCGGTCATTCGTTTTGCAGATACAAAATCCCTTTCCCAGATTGCCGCGGAAGTAAAAGATGTTGCACAAAAAGCTAAAGATAAAAAGCTGCAACCCGCAGATTGGGAAGGAAGCACTTTTACTATTTCCAATCTCGGCATGTTTGGTATTGACCAATTTACAGCGATTATCAATACACCGGATTCCTGCATACTTGCCATTGGGGGTATTTCACAGGTACCGGTAGTTAAAAATGGCGCGGTGGTTCCGGGAAATATAATGAAACTTACACTGAGCTGCGACCATCGTGTTGTTGACGGTGCAACGGGTGCAGCCTTTATGCAAACAGTGAAGAGCTTACTGGAAGAACCGCTGAGAATGCTGGTGTGATAATGATTAATTGTTAATGATTAATGAATAAACTTTAAGAATCCCGTCTGTTGGCGGGATTCTTTATTTGATGGCTTATACAATGAATGAATAACTGCCATGCATTTTTCCGTTCAAAAAGAAATTTTACAAAAAAAACAATCACCTGGAAAAGGGTTAATCGATGTGTTGATTCTTATCATAGCTATACCTGTTATCATAATAGCCGGCATCAGTCTTTCCTTATACTTTTTCTTCCTCTGGTTAAAAAATAACATATTTAAAGAAGCAATAAAACTTTCAGCAGAAGATAATTATCATCTTGAACTGGACCTGATTCATAATGAGCACCTGCATATAACTTTGATTGAAGATGAGTTTGATGCAGAACTTACGCAGCTTAATGAAGCGTGGCAGCAAAAAGTATATAACGAAGAAACCTGTTTATACAGAACACGTACAATTCCCGTAATACCGGCACTGGAAGGGGGCATTACCTGTTTTTACCTGAAAGAGCAATACGATGGTTTATTTTTACAGCTACTTCCCACCAGTAAGGATAACGCGATACAAACATTAAACACGCAACTGGTATTCATTAATTATGAAAGGCTGGATCTGACTTTTATTGATGAAACAGGCCCTTTCTTTTTGTATAATGATGATAAAAATGCGCAGCAGATAAAAGGCTTTAATAAAAAGGAGCAGCTTACAATTACGCTATTACTGAACAATGCGGTGATATAAACCAGAATTATCCTTCAAAAATCAAAGAAAAAACAATCATCCTCGTTTGAAGCTTATCAATAACATTGGAAAATTTCAAATTGGGATCGCGGCTATGTGAGTTACCCAAGCCATTACTTATCTTGATTTCCGGTGAGAGAATAAAATAAGGCATATAAAAATTGAATCCCACCCCTCCTTCAATACCATAATCGAAGGGCTGCAATTTAACAAGGTCGCCGGCATTTTTCGCACGGGCTTTACTGGAAAGGTCGTATTCCAGCTTGGCGCCTCCCATCATGTATACCCTGAAGTTGTTGATTCTGTCGCTGCGAAATTTAACCTGCAGCGGCAACCCAAGTA
>CAXSIE010000511.1:0-3791 GCA_964237295.1 uncultured Flavihumibacter sp.
GCGGCCGTGGCGTAATACTTTTTGGTAACGCAACTACCAATGCGGCCTGGAAGATATTATTGAACGATTGTCCTATCCAGGTAGAACGGGGGAGTGTAAAAGCCGGCAACCATCAATGGAAAGGAGACGACCTGGGCGCTTATTTTGTATGGCCGATCCGCAGTTCCGCGGTAACTTCTGTTGCAGTTGTGGGGGGTACCGGATTGAAAGGGATGAATGCAAGCAATGCCAACCAGTATTTTGCCGGGGCAAGCGGTTTTCCTGACTTTATGATCTTTAACCTGGATATGCTTAAAACAGGTAGTGCCGGAATTAAAATGGCTGGTTTCTTTGATAACAACTGGCAGTTGTCGGAACCGGATTTTGTGGAGAACAAATAAGATGTAACTAAAATTAATCTGGAAAAAAGTGATAAGATATATCAAAGCACCCTGTATTGTATTGTTGCTTTTGTTTGTTGAACAGGTATCTGCCCAGGCGATACCTGCCTTAAAAACCTGGTTATCTTTAGATGTTAACAGCAGGCCTTCTTTAATTACCCAGGCATTTTCCGGATCGCCACTTACCAAAAAGCAATGTACGGAAGCTGTGGAACTTTTAATGACTGATAAAGAAAATCAGCTCAGGGCTAGTCTGTCGGAAGAATGGAATAAGAAGGCAATTCATGAAGGTGATCATGAACTTAAATTTGAGTATAAGGTCTTTGGCGAAAAGCCAAAAGGCGGCCGCAGTTTATTTATTTCGATGCATGGCGGAGGTAATGCGGCTCCCCGTGTTAATGACCAGCAATGGCAAAATCAAATAGGTTTATATAAGCCCGCTGAAGGTGTATATGTTGCACCACGCGCACCAACGAATACATGGAATCTGTGGCATGAACAGCATATTGACAGCCTGTTTGAAAAACTAATTGAAGCTGCCGTAATTTTTGAGAATGTAAATCCTGACAGGGTTTATATTATGGGATATTCCGCAGGCGGGGATGGTGTGTACCAGCTTGCTCCGCGTATGGCGGACCATTGGGCAGCGGCGTCAATGATGGCCGGTCATCCTAATGAAACTTCTCCGTTAAGTTTACGAAACCTGCCTTTTGCAGTTCCGTGGATGGCCTCCTTCACCAGAAATACCATACCGGAGAAAATAATATGGAAGCAGGATGATGTGCATCACGATAGTTTTTACTGGCTTGCCATACCGGCAGAAAGTGCAAAAACCGGCGCGGAGATAGTTGCTTCATACAAAGGCAATGAAATAAATGTAGAAAAGAATTACAGCGATACACTTATCCTTTACCTGAATGATCGTATGATGAACCTGGATAAAACGGTGGCAGTGATTTATGAAGGACAAAAAATATTTAACGCAAAATTACATAGAAGCATGCCGGTAATCTATCAAACCATAGCGGACAGAAAAGATCCGGGGTTGGTTTTCACAGCGAAAGTGACCATTGTAAATGGCAAAGTGCTTGAAAAATAATTTTACGGCATAAAAGAAATTGAATAAAACTTAGTTTTATATTTTATCAGCCGGCTTTACCTGATTTTTCAAATCAATCAATATTATATGAAAAGTGCTTTCAGGTTTTTTACAGTAGGAGTAATTGTTACCGCCCTGTTTGCGTTCACTGCCAGGCTGGTGAACATGTCTTCAGTGAGAGATGTTAAACCGCCCGCAGCATTGTTGCCGATTCCTTCAGAGCAACAAATGGCCTGGCATGAAATGGAGCTTAACGCCTTCATACATTTCACTACCAATACTTTTACCGGCCTTGAATGGGGAATGGGCAGTGAAAAAGAAACTGTTTTTAATCCGCCACAGATTAATGCAGAACAATGGGTGAAATCTTTGAAGGACGCAGGTTTCAAGCAGGTGATACTTACCTGCAAACATCATGACGGATTTTGTTTATGGCCTTCCAAATTCACTGAACATTCCGTTAAGAACAGCCCTTATAAAGGCGATGTGGTAAAAGAGGTTTCCAACGCCTGCAAAAAGTATGATATGCGGTTTGGCGTTTACCTGTCGCCGTGGGATCGTAACAATGCCGATTACGGTAAACCTGCTTATCTGGAGTATTATCGCAACCAGTTAAAAGAACTTTTCACTAATTATGGTCCTGTAAGGGAAATGTGGTTTGATGGTGCTAATGGAGGCAGCGGTTATTATGGTGGCGCAAACGAAACGCGTAAAATCAATTCATTTAGTTATTATGACTGGCCTACAACCATTTCGATGGTACGTGCAATACAGCCCAAAGTTGTTTTCTTCAGCGATGCCGGCCCCGATCTTAGATGGGTGGGTAATGAAAGAGGCCTGGCCGGACTTACCAACTGGAACACCATTAATAACGATACGCTATATGCAGGGAAATCCGGAATTGATAAATTATTAAATACGGGTGCGGAAGGAGGTAAAAAATGGATACCTGCGGAAGTGGATGTTTCCATCCGCCCGGGATGGTTCTATCATAAGAATGAAGACTCCCTGGTGAAATCACCGGAACGCCTTTTGGAAATTTATCTTACTTCAGTGGGCCGTGGTTCGGTTCTTCTGTTAAACGTGCCTCCTGATCAAAGAGGCCTTTTCCAGGAAAATGATGTTAAATCATTACAAGGTTTTAAGAAGCTGCTTGATAGTGAATTCAAAGTTAACCTGGCTAAGAATGCCAGGGCAACAGCAAGCTCCTATCGTGGTAATGCTGCAACGTATGATGCATCAAAACTTACAGATGGTAAAAAGGAAACTTACTGGGCAACAGATGATGATACGTTAACAGGAAGTGTTGAGATTGATCTTGCAAAAAAGCAATCTGTAAAATACATTTCGTTGCAGGAATACATCCGCCTGGGGCAACGTGTAAAATCTTTTACCATAGATGCTTTGGAGCAGGATGGCTGGAAAGAAGTGGCTTCCGGAACAACGATCGGGTATAAGAGAATTCTGAAAATTGCTCCTGTTGAAACCGGTAAGATACGGGTGAACATCAAAGGATCAAGGGCTTGTCCTTTGATTTCGGCAGTGGAGGTTTATTAGATAGCTGCAAAAACTCTCGGAAATTATGAGAAACATTTATAGAATTTGTGTGGTCTTCATCATATTAAGCACCGGCACTATCCAGGCACAAAATCCTTTCAAAGGATTAGAGCATCTGTTCACCTACCCGCAAAATTATGTTGCTCATTTTACAAATACCCCACCGGTAATAGATGGAAAACCGGATGAAAAAACCTGGCAACAAGCGGCATGGAGCGAAGACTTTAAAGATATAGAAGGAGACAAAAAACCGATTCCTGCTTTGCAAACAAGAATGAAAATGCTCTGGAACGATACCTGTCTTTTTATTGCAGCCGAATTAACGGAACCTCATATCTGGGCAACACTAATGCAGCATGACGAAATAATATTTCATGATAATGATTTCGAGATCTTTATTGATCCTGATAATAACACCCACCAGTATTATGAAATAGAAGTAAATGCGCTTAATACCATTTTTGATCTTTTTATGTCGAAGCCTTACCGCAATATGACAGGCGCCATGATCAACTGGGACCTTGCTATGTTGCGCTCAGGTGTTCATATAAAAGGAACACTTAATAAATCTGCTGATATAGACAGTTCCTGGACAGTAGAAATGGCCCTGCCTTTCCAATCCCTTAAGATAGGTAACGCGGCAACCCCTCCCAGGGAAGGAGAGATATGGCGCATAAATTTTTCAAGGGTTGAATGGGACACAGAAATACAGGATGGAAAATATGTAAAAAGCAAAGATCAATCGGGCAGGAACA
>CAXSIE010000512.1:0-778 GCA_964237295.1 uncultured Flavihumibacter sp.
GTCGAACGTACCGGCTGTTATCAGATCAAAATTCAAAGTTTCATAACCCTGCTTTCTCAACATCAGGTTTGCCAGCATCCTTGCTGTGCGGCCATTACCATCCCGAAACGGATGGATACAAAGAAGTTCACCATGAACTTTTGCAATATCAAGTATCAACTTACTTCTGTCTGAATACCTGTTGGGAAGCTGCGATAAAATTTCAGCCTCAAATGATTTCATGGTATCCGGTAAAAAACGGGCGGCTGCAAAAGGAAACCCGCCTTTCGACATATTAACATCCCGGTATTTTCCTGCAAAATAATATAAATGGCCAAGGGCTGTTTTATGAATTTTCAGGATATAGGAAGTGTTGAACTTTGTTCTGCCTGTCAGGCTTTCAGTTAGCTGGATTTCAGCTTTTAAGAACCCTTCAAATTCTGATAAAGCAATTGCTTCCTGCGATTTTAAATCAAGCAGATTGGGTAAAATTTCACTTTGATTTCCGGGTAAATCGTATTTCATTCAATATTCAAAGATAGGATTGTAAATTTCATCCACTTTGCAATCAGGCGCTAAACCTTATTTTTGCCGGATGACCGGAATAGATAATGTTATACTGGAAAAAGTTATTGTTCATAAAGTAGGAAACCCGACAAGGGCCGAAGAACTTAAATTATCCGTTAACCCGCTTACGCTTAACGATGACATTGTGAATGACCTGCTCACAAAGTATTTTCTCGGCTCTTTTAATGAGAATGAATACTATCATTTTTCGCACCTGAGCAACCTGAACATG
>CAXSIE010000512.1:788-3791 GCA_964237295.1 uncultured Flavihumibacter sp.
TACCACAATCATCTTTGCTGGCTCAATTCCTTTATAGTAAATCAACCCATAACAAAGTAAAAGAAGGAGAATTATACATAGCGCTCTTCAGCAAAGTGCCTTTTGAAAATGAATCCATCCAGGCTGTAGGGTTATTCAAATCTGAGAATAAAGAAACGTTCCTCAAGGTTTTTCCGCATGGACAAAGTTTTGAAGTGATGCATGAAGAAGGCATAAACATTCACAAAATGGATAAGGGCTGCCTGGTATTCAGAACAAGTACTGCCGAAGGTTTTAAAGTGTGCGTGATAGATAATACCAACAAACAGCAGGATGCCCGGTTTTGGGTGGAAGATTTTTTGCAGGTAAAGCCTTATAACGACAGTTACCATAACACTGACAAATACCTGAGTCTTTGCAAGACTTTCATCACTAATGAATATGCAGATAAGTTTGACATCACTAAATCAGATCAGATAGACCTTCTCAACCGTTCGATGGATTATTTTAAGAATAAGGAGCAATTCAAGCTGCAGGAGTTTACAAATGAAGTGATCCATCACCCGGAAGTAGTGGATTCTTTTATGCGGTTTAAAGATAATTTCGAGTCGGCAAACAAGTATGAAATAGAAGATGAATTTGATATTAATCTGCCGGCATTAAAAAAGCAGGCCAAGGTTTTCAAATCAGTTTTAAAGCTCGATAAAAATTTTCATATCTACATCCATGGCCGCCGCGACCTCATCGAAAAAGGCATTGACGAAAAAACGGGAAAGAAATTTTACAAGATCTTTTATGAAGAGGAAAG
Organism: uncultured Flavihumibacter sp.; assembly: GCA_964237295.1. Classification (GTDB taxonomy): domain Bacteria; phylum Bacteroidota; class Bacteroidia; order Chitinophagales; family Chitinophagaceae; genus JADCRZ01. The sequence continues at coordinate 1,576 of CAXSIE010000512.1, forward strand.
CTGATGGTTAACAGTTAATCATTAACCATTGTATCCCCATTTCACCAGCGTTGCGCCCCAGGTGAAACCGCCGCCAAAAGCAGCAAGCACGATGTTATCGTTCTTTTTAATTTCCTTTTCATAATCCCATAAACACAGTGGTATGGTAGCAGCGGTAGTATTACCGTAGCGGTGAATGTTCATCATTACTTTTTCCGGTGATAGTTCCATCCGGTTTGCCGTTGCGTTGATAATTCTTTTATTGGCCTGGTGAGGAACCAGCCACGCGATATCTTTACCTTTAAGATTGTTTCTTTCCATCAGCTCATAAGCAACATCAGCCATGCCTTTTACTGCAAACTTAAATACCGAAGGTCCCTGTTGAAAAATATAATGATCTTTATTTGTCACCGTTTCAATACTTGACGGATGTAATGAACCGCCGCCTTTCATGTACAAATAATCCTGTCCCACGGAATCGGATTTTAACAGGCTATCCTGGATGCCATAACCTTCAAAATCAGGTTCCAGCAAAACAGCGCCGGCACCATCACCAAACAGGATGCAGGTGGTACGATCTGTATAATCCACGATAGCACTCATTTTATCAGCGCCCACCAGTACTACCTTTTTATACCTTCCGCTTTCAATAAGGGCTGCAGCACTGGTAAGACTGAATAAGAAACCTGAACATGCCGCGCTCAGATCGAACCCCCATGCGTTTATTGCGCCGATTTTACCACATATGATATTTGCAGTGGCAGGGAAAAACATATCAGGGGTAACGGTTGCACAAATGAGGCAATCAATTTCTGCAGGGTCAATTCCCCTCTTCTTGCAAAGATCTAATACTGCCGGCGCGCCAAGGTCGGAAGTGGCTTTTCCCGCTCCTTTTAAGATCCGCCTTTCCACTACCCCGGTCCTGCTTTGTATCCATTCATCAGTGGTATCAACCATCTTTTCCAAATCGGCATTGGTAAGTTTATCTTCAGGAACAAAACCGCCTACGGCAGTAATAGAAGCTGTAATCTTTTGGCTCATTTCTGATCGTTGAGTTTATTTCAAAATTTTGTAAAAATAGGTAAGAACTTTGATAGTTGCGTTTGGCCCTATAAGAGTTGAACCACGGTGGCAGGGAGGCACCGGGCGGCACGGAGTTTTTTGGGGCCATGAAGACACTAAGAAATTAAAGAAAAGAAGCGATGACCCTTTAATACCAAACTAGTTCGTTAGTGCCTTCGTGTCTTCGTGGCCCCAAAAACCTCCGTGCCGCTCCCTGACACCCTGTCTCCGTGGTTCTAATTAACTTTAAAATTCAGGCTTTACAACTTCCGAACTTTCCCTTATTTTCGCAACTATGATCGCGTATGTGAAGGGATCCTTTGTTTACAAGACGCCTGCCTTAGTGCATGTTGATGTAAATGGTGTAGGGTACGAAGTGAATATAAGTCTTAATACCTATTCTGATATTGAGGCGCTCGACAATGGTTTGTTATACACATTCCTGCATATCAAAGAAGATGCGCATACTTTGTATGGATTTTTTGCGGTAGCGGAAAAAGATATGTTTCTTAAGTTAATAAGCATTAGCGGGGTTGGCGCTTCAACAGCAAGAATGATGTTATCTTCCATGAAACCTGATGAAATAGCTCGTGCCATCGTTCAGGGAAATGCAAAACTTTTGGAATCGATAAAAGGGATCGGAAAAAAATCGGCGGAACGTATTATTCTTGAACTTAGGGATAAACTGAGCAAGCAGTCAACAGAAGCAAATATTTCTGCCTTTGTTAACAATACAACAGAGCAGGATGCGTTAAATGCTCTGATATCACTGGGCATTGCAAGGCCTGCCGCGGAGCAGGCGGTGAGGAAAGTTCTTTCTTCCGGAGCAGGAACTGAAAAAGTGGAAGACATTATAAAAAAAGCATTAAAAATATTATAGGCCTATTGATCCTTTATTTCTACCTAACTAATTACTGGGAAAAAAGACTTGATCCATTCTCTCACCAATATTTTTCGTGCAATAACCTTGTGTGTAGCAGCGCTATTCTGTTTTATACCTGCAAAAGCCCATTACAGGTTTCAGCAGGATACCACAAAACCGGTTAAAAACACCGATACGTTAAAGTTTCCGCTCCAGGACAGGAGGGGAGATAAAGTTTCCAATCCCGGAAGAAATGCTTTTGACCTGAAAGATCCTTCCAACTTCAGCGATTCCATTGAGTACGACCCCGTAA
>CAXSIE010000513.1:0-3785 GCA_964237295.1 uncultured Flavihumibacter sp.
CTGGTTGCTTTGCAAAGCCAGCAGGCTGCTAACCACTTCCAGGTTATTTTTCACACGATGATGAATTTCTTTCAATAATAATTCATTCTCCGCATTCCTGGCAACAAGGGAGGTTTGGGTTGCATTGAGCGTTATAAGTGTATGTTCAAGAACGATATTTGCTTTTTTTCTCTGGCGGTTGTTTCTGTAAAGCAAAAAAGCAATGATCAACAGTATTCCAATACCTCCCAGGAATGCGTATGTCCGGGTAAGGTTTGCAGATCGTATTTTTTCTTTCTCCTTTTCCTGTGAGCTGATCTGCTCATTTAAATTTAAGCTCTGGTACTGGTTGGTTTTAAGAAGTTCTGCATTATGCAGGCTATCACCTAAAGATGTGGCCAGTTGCAAATAAGCGAAAGCACTATCCCGGTTACCCAGATTTTCAAAAACAGCAAAAAGTTCGTTATACACACTTCTGCGGCTTGATGCTACGCCGAATGACTGAACGCTCCTGAATGCTTGCCGGGTGAATACCAGACTTGAATCGGTGTGGCCGGTTTTTCTTGACCACTTGGCAAGTGCGAGGTTTGCATCAATTTCATCCCTTAAATTAAATTGCTCCTTGCTTTCACGCAAAGCTTCCCGGTAATAACTTCCCGCTGAATCGTATTGTTTTGTAGAACTATAGATATCACCAATTTCCCGCAGGATGTATCCCATGTATATTTTGTAATTGGATTCTACGGCATAACGACGTGCCTTATTTTGAATAATGAGTGCGGAATCGGGCTTATTCATTTTCCGATAAATACCACTCAAACTCATATAATCCAGTGACAGCTCAGCTTTGTTATCCACGCTCTCAGCCAGCTTTATCGCCGTGTTGAATTGTTCTACCGCTTTAGGAATGTTGTCTGTGCTGCTATATAAGAAAGCAAATATTTGATGAAGCGATGCTGCTATAAATAAGCGCGCTTTATGAGGATCGCCATCGCCCGAGAAAGTTTCAATACGCCAGTTGTTTTTTTCTGAACCCGGATCGTCAGTAATAGCAAGACCTTCGGCTATGGCATTGAAAGATTTTGGATAATTGCTCAAACTAAAACTGATATAGGCTATCTGGAAACATGCATCAGCCGCCCAAAGCCGCTGCCGCAAGTTTTTAGCAGACTGCAATTGAAGTTCGGCATAGTAAAGCGAGGTGTCTTTGTTTAATTCTGTATAATAACCACTCAAGTAAAAGTAGGCTGACATTTCCAGCGTATCGTTAGTTGTATATGGCAACACTAAACGAACACTGTCAATTTCTTTATCTGACGGTATGAAATAAACACCGTTTTGTGCTTTTGAACAAATTGAAAACAGGAAGAGTAATATTATTACTGTAAAGTACTTCATCAAAAATTTATTGTAACAAAGTTTGGCGTTGCATGATTGTATAGCACTCCAAAACATAAATCAAACATTATCCTGTTTCGCTTGCAATGCGGTTTTACAAGGTATGCATACGTTGCATCAACTGTACTCTCATACCGGTACCTAATGGAAGCGCTTTACCGCCGATGATCACGTTAGATTCCAGCACTTCGTCTATGTGCACAATATTTACCAGGTAAGAGCGATGAATACGCAATAAAACAGGCATGGTTAGTTTTTCTTCAATTGTTTTAAGTGTAACGCATAGTAGATATTCTTTTTGTTTGGTGAAAATGCGGCTGTAGTTTCTATCGGCCTCCATATACAAAATATCCGTGAGCATTATTTTAATCATTCTTTCTTTATGCCTTACGAAAATGCGGTCGCTTAAAATAAAGGGTTGTTCTTCCTGCGCGTCATTTTGTGCAATAGCAACAGGCGCTGTTCCTTCAAGGCGGCTGATGGTAAGTTCAATGGCTCTTTGCAGGTCCAGTTGCTTAAAGGGCTTTGTTATGAAAGCTGCCGGTCGTGTATATTTTGCCCGGTTAAAAGTAGCTTCATCAGAATTGGCGGTAAGATAAATAACCGGTATGTTTTTTTGCTGAAGGCTGGCTGCCGTTTCGATGCCATCCATTTTGCCTTTCAAATTGATGTCGAGTAAAATAATATCGGGCTGGTTTTCTTCCACGTGCATAATGGCCTCTTCGCCACGGGGCAATATGCCGGTTACTTCATACCCCAGGTTGGTCAGTAACATAGAGATTTTTGCCCCGATGAGCATTTCATCTTCCACTATCAATATCTTGATTGACGTATCCATCTTGATTTTCGGGGGGGGTTATTTGTAAATTTAATGAATTAGTGGCAAACGGTTGCATCGTTAAGACTAGAAACAACTGGGGAAGAAGTGTAAATGCGGTACAAAAGGCGGGATTAAAGCCGGCAAAGCTTTAAGGATTTGTTATAAAGCCGGAAAGGATTTTGTATGGCTTTTTTAAATATTACAGCATAACTTTACAGCCAATTAGAACATAGCATTTTTAAATGCATGTTTTTTCTTTAATCAATAGATGAAATCGCGTAAGTTCATAAAACTCAAAGCAGCATTCCTGTTAACGGTCTTCACCCTTAACACACTGATATGTTTCGCCTGTTCTGTAGGGATTGATATGGGTTTTAATCATGACCATCATGCTGATCAACATAAGCATACAAGCCATTCACACAGCGGTAAACACATGCATGGAAGTCATTCCGGTGCAACTGCGCACAATCAGTCCGATGATATAACCGGTAATGGTCACGAGTATCCCGGTCAAAAAGATAATTGTTGCGATGAAAAATCGGTCGGGTTACAAAAGCTCGATAAGCGTTCAAACCATTCTTTCAATCCGGCAATAAAAGTTCCGGTTCTTGTGGCTTTCCTGTCCACATTTTCCGCGCCGGAACGTAAGGCTGGACTTTCTCCACTATTAAACAAGGCCTTTATTCCGCAGTATTATCCACCTCCGGATAAGCGGATCATCATCCAGTCTTTCCAGATATGATTTAATGTTTTATTGCTCTATAAAAAGCATTACCAGGAAAGCTATGCCCATGAATATTTAAAACATTAAATCATAAAAAATGAATAAGTTATTATTACTGTTTGCCTTAATAGCAATCACCACCTCACATAAAAGTTCAGCCCAGGATACTACAAAAGGTTCTCAACTACTCTCCCATTATTACGCACTTAAAGATGCACTGGTAGCGGGTAATGCAACTCAGGCCGCATCTCATGCAGAAGCGTTCCTGAATACCGCAAAAGGTGTTGATAATAAAGCCCCCAGTGAATTGGTAAAAGATGCCGGCAAAATCTCCGGAACAAAAGACCTTAAAAAACAGCGGGAGCATTTTGCTGATTTATCCAAAAACATGACAACGCTTGCCAAAGCCGTAAAACTGACTGACCAGCCTGTTTACCTGGCCTACTGCCCAATGAAAAAGGCATCATGGCTTACAAGTGAGAAGGTAATTAAAAATCCTTATTACGGCAGCAGCATGCTCACCTGTGGTGAGATAACCGATACCATACAGTAATCTTTACTGAACTTCATAATTAAAGACCTTACCATTAAAACGGTCCTTTCCGGATTCGCCGTAATAAGCATATTGACGGCGTGTAATACAACAATTCACTCGACCGGTGCAGCTATGAGAGTGGCCGGTTTAAATAAATAAAGAATGAAGCATTTTTTGTTGCTACTGATACAGATCATATGGGTTTCAATAGGGTTAGCTCAGCATGACGGGAACAATGTGCAGCATGCTGTGGCCAGCATGAAAGAAGCAAATACTGTGGTGGGACCGGTAAAAACAATAACTGCCAAAAATCCTCCCCACACGGT
>CAXSIE010000514.1:0-3777 GCA_964237295.1 uncultured Flavihumibacter sp.
GGTCTGTTATCATTTGTTATAGCTCACGTCCGCAGGGAGCGTTAAGAGGCCATCCCGATGCTTCCAAAAAATTTGATGTGCGCATCAAAAAAAGTACAGACTACGGTAGCTCCTGGAAAGATGAAAAAATTTTATATGAAGCCGGTTCCTCATTCAAAGATGGTTGCTGGGAACCCTCTCTGTTACAATTGCCATCCGGCGAAATACAATTGTTCTTTTCCGATGAAGGTGTTTATACAAAAACCGACGAACAAAATATTTCCATGCTTCGTTCTTCTAATAATGGCGCCACCTGGCCGGCCATACCCCGGATTGTCAGCTTTAGAAAAGGAAGCCGTGACGGCATGCCGGTAGCCATCTGGCTAAAGAAGGAAAAAAAAGTTGTGATCGCTATTGAAGACCCTGGTAATAAAAATTTTAAGCCCTGTACGATCCGCTCCTTATCAAATGGCCGATGGCAAAAGATAATAGGAGGCGAAGATAAAGAAAGGATGTACGCGTTAGCCATTCCGATAGAGGATTCAATATATGCCGGTGCACCATACCTGAGGCAACTTTCAACCGGAGCAACGATCTTGTCCTATCAATCCACAGAAGGGCGGCAAAGAAACAAGGATAACAATGCCGTTATGCATGTAGCGATCGGAGATAAAGAAGCTACAAAATTTGATCATATTTCAACCCCATTCCCGGTGCCTGAAGGATACCATGCTTTGTGGAACTCCTTATGTGTTTTAAAGGGAGATACAATTGTGGCACTTACTTCCACCAATGGTTATTCGCGTAACAGATCGGAGATATGGATGATTAAAGGGGTTGTAAAGAAAGATTGATTTTTATTTACATCAGCCAAAAGAACCTTGGTTGATTGATGACTGTTTATCCATTTGGTCAAATCATCCATCCACGAACTGAATCCTGCTTCTATTTTCCGAGAATCATAAAACCAAGATAATATCTACGTGTTTATTTATTTTAAAATAATACGCTAAATAATATTAATTACTTAAATAGGCAATACAATTATAAACTTGCTTCCTTCCCCTTCCTTGCTTTCTACTTTTAATGTACCGTTATGTTCTTTTGTGATAATGTCGTAAGCCAAACTTAAACCCAAACCTGTTCCCTGGCCTGTTGGTTTTGTGGTGAAGAAGGGCTGAAAGATTTTATCAATGATATTTTGCGGAATGCCGTTGCCGTAGTCTTCTACGCTGATTTCAAGCTTTTTATCCATTTTTCTTGTTATCACTTTGATAATCGGCTTATAATTGTTAGTCAATAACTTTGCCTTTTCATTCACCGCATAAAAAGCGTTATTAAAAAGATTGAGCAATACTCTTCCCATATCCTGCGGGACAAGGTCTATTTTGCCGATCGATTCATCAAGATCTGTTGTAAAATCTGCATTAAATTTTTTGTCTTTTGCCCGCAAACCATGATAGCTCAATCGCAGGTATTCATCACACAGCGCATTTATATCAGTTGGCTCTTTTATGCTTTTGGTTTGACGCGAATGTTGCAACATGCCTTTTACTATGGCATCGGCACGTTTGCCATGATGGTTTATTTTTTCTTCGTTACCTATTATATCATTTATTAATTCACCTTCCAATTCTTCATCTCTTTCTGCTTTAAGCTTTAGGCGTTCCGCTTTAAGCTCTTCGAGCATTTCTTTATTCATTTCACTAAAATTATTTACGAAGTTCAAAGGATTTTGTATTTCGTGCGCGATGCCTGCCGTAAGCTCACCAAGGCTTGCCATTTTTTCTGATTGTATAAGTTGCGCCTGAGTGGATTTCAATTCGGCATAAGCTCTTTCAATTTCCGTTTTAGCCTTTTGCTTATGCCTGTTGCTTCTGTAAAGAAATATAGCTATCAACAGGAAGAAACCAAGAATGCCCAGTAAAGTGTACGTTCTTATTTTGTTTTGATAATATATTTTATTAGCTTCCTGTTCCCGGTGCTTCAGCTGTTCGCTGAACTGCGCATTAAAAAATCTTGTCGTTTTTTGAATATCAAACTGTTTATTTTTTGCCGCCACAGCAAGTTTATAATATTTCAAAGCTTCAGAAGCATCGGTTTTTTCAAAAGCGGCTGACAATAGCAAAGCTATTTCCCACAAGCCCTTTGTATAATTTGCGTTATAAGCTGTTGCATAACCTTTTTTTGCATAATAAATACAGGAGTCATTAGCGCCATCTTTTTTAAATAACTGTGCCAGGCTGCCATATGAATTAGAAAGATCTTTCTGAAATCTGGTTTCATTTATAAGCCTGGTATCGTTTTCAAGCTTGGTAACGCTTTGCTGGAAATAGGAAAAAGCCTGTTTATCATTTTCTTTTTCATTGTAAGCTCTCCCCAGCAACCAAAGTTCAACACCTTTGAGTGGTGCCTGTTTAAGGTAAAAAAGGGCAGAATCCGGCATATCCATTTCTACATAAATTGAACCTGCAATCATCGTGAAAATTTTACACATTTCGCATGGTTTATTGGCATGGTCCAGGCTGTCTCCCTTAAAAGTATAATATAAGGCGTCCCTATAATCTCCATTATCTCTTTTGTTGGAACTTATGTATGCATACAGGCTTAAAGCAAAGCTAGTATTATGTTTCAGTTCAGCATATTGCAATGCCTCCTGAAAATACTTGTCTGCTTCCAGGTAATCACCTGATACCCATAGGGCTGTACCTATTAACTCTCTACTGTGTGCTTCATAATCAGCCGAATGAATTTTAATGGATAAATTCAGTGCCTGTTGTGCAAATATCAGAGAAGCATCCGCTTTCGGATTATTGTAACTTAAATTTTGTAATACAACTACTTTATTTGTGTCTTCTTTCATCCTGGACAAACTCTTTAAAAGCGAATCAAGGTGTCCGGAATCGCTTTGTCCAATTACACCTATCCGGAAAATAAGTAAGAAAATAAACATGCAAAGCTTAAGAATCATTTTCCTCTATGTTTATTGGTAGTCGAATTTAAATGGTGTCCTTTCATCTTTCCCGAAATTTTAGTATTTCCTTCGTCAACTGCCGTCTCCACCTTTATTTCCGCCATGTGTCTTAATAACATCATAACTTATAAACAGTACTAAACCTGTCCACTAGCCTGTTGGTTTCAAATAATATTACATTTGAATGTACGATTTTTCCGTAACCGATATAATAGTAGGGCCAATAAAAAGTCATTGTTCTGGCATTCTAGAAAAGCAGGACTTGAAGCATTCTATAACTCACTAAAAACGGCTAATGAGATTTTCTGCTGCCGACGAAGATCCATGAAGTTTAATAAAAGAGGTTGTTCAGATCTGATCTAAAACAACCTCTTTCAGTTTTAATACACTCATTCCCTATTTTAATGTATTCCCAATTTATCTAAAACATTAGCCGTTACTTTTCTTCCCTGTATTAATCCGGTATCAGCAGAAGGTTGATAATGAATGCCTGCAAACACCCTGGAATTGGCTGCATCTTCACCTATTGCACGGAACGAACTAAAGGTTCTTGGCGAATAGGTCAGGTAATCATAAGTGTGATCGGTTAAACTTCCGATGTTGCCAAAGAGCGCTGTTAACGCGTCTGCGGTTGCACCGGATATTACTGCATGGGCTGCAGAATACTCGGGATGCGCAGGTGTTGTAAGCAATGAGTTCCAGGTTGAAAATCCCAATACATTGCGTATATATGTTATAGGACGTAACTGGAGATATTTATACTTTGTTTGGAAGCAACTGATGGATGCATCGTTCTGGCATACACCCGATATTGCGTAAGCGTA
>CAXSIE010000515.1:0-3774 GCA_964237295.1 uncultured Flavihumibacter sp.
AAGGTTTTGCATAATTGTGCGGAGGTAATTTTCGTCCGCTGACACCATCAAATCCGGGGCCGCATCAAATTTGACGAAAGTTTTCTCTGCATGGCCTATATAATTCCGGAGGTAATTGCGGTTCAGACATAGATACCAGCCATCCGTCTTTTAGATGCGGCTCAATCGAGCTAAAACTCCTGTCGCCACGTGTTATTGTTTTTATAGTGCCCTTTGTTATGTCGAAAGATGCTACGTAGCGTTGTCTGTCGTCTGCCACCAGTGCAACGATACTTGTGCCATCGTGAAACCATCTTGGGTTAGATACCGGACGGTCTAGAGAGTGAGATAATAACTTGGGCTCACCTCCGCTGGCTTTAATAATACAAAGCTCTGTTTGATCATACATTTCATAGGTAGCATTGCTTGATGTACGAACGTAAGCAATGGTCTTTCCGTCTGGGCTCCATTGTGGATCGGAGTCGCCCCCAGTCCATGAAGTAAGCTTAAACGGAACTGAACCTTTTGTGGTATCCACCAACCAGATATCTGTGTTTTCATTCCTGTCAGGATCTTCGGTACGATTGCTTACAAAAGCGATCCGGCTTCCATCCGGGCTCCATTTAGGGTTGGCTTCGTTATAGATACCATTTGTTAACTGGCGTGTTTTTTTTGTGGCGATATCGAAAATATACAAATGCGTTCTGCTTGTATCATACTGGTAACCGCTGATATCCTGCTTAAACCGGAACTTATTAATTACATAAGGTTGAGGTGGCTTGTTTTTAGAAGTATCCCTTGCATCTCTCATAACAAGCAGCAGTTTTTTACTATCGGGGCTCCAGCTATAAGAAGTAATGTCGGCTTTTACGTCGGTTAACTTGATGCCTTCCCCGCCGCGGCGGTCAAGTAACCAAACCTGTGAACCTCCTGCCGGACGTACCGCCAGAAAAGAAATATATTTTCCATCAGTGCTCCAGCGGGGAGCACTTTCATTATCAGGACTGCTGGTAAGTTGTACCGTTTGCTTTCCGTCCCAGCTTTGCATCCAGATATCAGAATTTCGCTTGTCTTTAGCGGAATCAATAGTGCTTACTGAATAGGCTACCCATTGACCATCCGGTGAGATGTTTGCGTCGCTCATTGATTGCAAACGATAGATGTCACCTGAACGGAGCAGCCGCTTTGCCGTTTGAGCGGACCCGTTAAAAAATAAAAACATGAAAAGACTTAAGGCGCAAAGGCGTTGTATAATGCTGAACATCAGATTACTATTAAAAGTTATTACAAGTTGATTTTAATGATGATGGCACAAGAGTACCAGTATTAATATTTTTGTTGATACTATAATGCGAAGAGTCTTGGAAAGATTAAAGGATGCGCACTATATACGCATCCCTTACTGTTATTCGCCAGAGGTGACCTTAAAATCCTGGTGATTGTTGTGATTTGATATTTGCATTCGCATCAATTTCTACCTGCGGAACGGGCCAAACCCATTCCCGGGCTGTTGGAGCAAGCGTTAATTTAGCGGATGCCAGCACAGCGTCGGTGCGGGATAGCATACGGGTGGTTCTTTTAAGATCAAACCATCTATGTCCCTCTCCTATCAATTCTTTTCTTCGTTCCAAAGCGATCTCATCTAATAAAGCCTGGCCGGTTAACGCCACACTGGAATAACCGGTTATTCTTGCAGCGCGCAATGCATTCAAATCAGCAAGCGCTGATGCCTCGCCAGCGGCGCCTTGTAAAGCCCTTGCTTCCGCCCTGATTAAATATATTTCTCCTGCTCTCAACGCTTTCCAGTTTACCAGATTATCCAGGGTTGTGCCACGGGTCATAAACTTATTCAAAATCTTCCTGGCAACTGAAGTATAAGATGAAACAGGTGTTGAAGAACCTGTTCCCCTGCTTGCAAAATAGGCGGGGAACCGAACATCGTTTGTTTGATCGTATTTAGCCACAAGACTCGCTGAAGGGCTGAAACGGTTACGATTGGAAGAAGCATTATGAACACCTGAGGACGGAGAACCTTCTCCGGCACTAAACGGAACCGACCATAAAACTTCAGCAACCGATGCATTTGTCCATATATTTGGAAAAGTGGTCCTGGTGGCTAATGGTACTGCAACGATTACCAAAGTAGCGTAACTTTCCGCCTTGGTATACTCCTTAGAATATAAATACATACGAGCCAGTAAACCTCTTACCGCAACAAGATCAAGATAGGCTTTGGATGTGGAGGTGTTAATAGCTTTATCAACATCTCCCAGTAGTGTTTCAGCGGCCAGCATATCCTTATAAATGTTATCCCATGATTCTTTAACTGATAACCGGTTCGGCTTGGCTTCTATATCTACGGCAGATACATAGGGAATGCCCAAAGTGGTAGCGTTTCGGTCAAAATCAGCGCCCCAGAATCTTAACAGGTCAAAGTGAACCATACCTCGTATTGCCAATGCCTGACCCTTAATTCTATTGACCCTTTTAGGTTCTGTAGTGGAAAATTGTTCTATATTCCTTAAAACAAGATTCGCTTCCGCGATTACCTGATAAGCCGCTATCCAGGCTACTTCTATATCATTTTCATCAGTTGCATAGGTCCAGTTAACCTGGGAAGCCCAGTTACCTATATCTTCACTTGGTTGCAAGAGATTATCACTCATCATATCCGGCAGTGTGGACCATGTTCCGTTTGTTTGTCCACCGGTGCCCAAATAACCGGTGCTGCGAAACAATGCATACGCTCCAGTAAGCGCGAATTCATAATCGTTCAATGTTTGAAAGATCTGTGAGCCATCTTTCACAAATTGAGGCTCCACATCAATTGTTTTTTTACACGCTGTAACCATAAAAATACAGGTTACGCCAAAGCTTATAATGAGTTTTTGAATTTTCATTTATTACGTTTAAATTTTTTAAAAACCAACATTTAATCCGAAAGTAATAGTGCGAAGTGCAGGGTATTGTGCGCCTGTTAACGAACCTGAATTGATTTCAGGATCAAATCCGAGGAAATTGGTCCATGTTACCAGGTTTTCTCCCTGAGCAAAAAATCTTACATTGCTGAGCTTAATGGCACCGATTAAATGTTTGGGCAAACTGTAAGAGACAGTTGCGTTGCGCAGTCTTAAAAAATCTCCGTTTTCTACAAAGTGAGTGGTAGAACTTTGAAACGTAGCGGTAGCGCTTGGAATTTGAGTAATATCGCCCTTCTTACGCCATTCTGTAGTAAGGTCGGCGCTTAAATTATCGTCAAGGTACTGGGAGTATTCAATGTTCGAACGGTCGTTATTGAAAATTTTATTTCCCTTTACAAAACTGAAGAACGCGCTTACCTCTATACCTTTATAATTCAGAGAAGAACCAAAACCTCCAAAGTTCGGACTTTCAAAAGATCCTACTATCACACGGTTGGCGGAACTGTATGTTTCTGTTTCTTTGCCGCTCAAATCCAAATACAGCGGATTTCCATTATCCGGATTAACACCTGCATAACGAACTACATAAAGAGAATTAATGGATTGGCCCACCCTGTTTATGGTAAGCCCATTAATAATTTCCGTTTGATCGCCCACCAGTTTCTTTACTTTATTCTGATTATGGGTGAAGCTGATATTAGCCTTCCATGTAAAATTTTTAGTGCTGATCAGGTCGCCATCCAAAGACAATTCTATTCCCCTGTTTTGAAGCTTGCCAATATTAGAGGTTAAAGAGGAGTAACCCGTGGTTCTTGAAAGCTGCTTGTTCAAAAATAAGTCGGATGTAATTGAATTGTAAAATTCTGCCACTATC
>CAXSIE010000516.1:0-863 GCA_964237295.1 uncultured Flavihumibacter sp.
CGACAGTATAAAAGATATAGGCTGGATAAGTGCTGAACACTGGGCATTGATTTTTTTCATTGTTTATCTTTTATATACAGCCGTTACATTTGATAAAGTGTATCAATTACTCTGTATCTTTTCCATCATGGCAGGTTTTACAGAACTCATTGCCGACCACTATCTTGTTTCTTATACACATACACTTATATATCCACTTAAAGAACCTGCTATCTGGAGTTCACCTTATTATATGCCTTTTAGCTGGGCAGTTGTATTAATTCAAATCGGTTATTTAGGCTGGTTGATTTCAAAAAGAGCCGGAGTATTAATAAGCGGATTTATCATGATTGCAGTAAGCGGTTTACTTATTCCGCTGTATGAAAGTTGGGCAATAAAAGGAGGATGGTGGAATTATCAGAATAGTAAAAACTGGAAAGGTGTTCCCTATTATATATTCATTGCTGAAGGATTGCTAATGTTTACTGTTCCCTGGTTGTTATCAAAAGCAGAAAATAAAAAAATAATTGTGATAGCAGGCTATGGAGTATTACAGGGACTAATCATGCTTTTTGCATGTATTATTGCAATAATGTTAATACGGTAGTATGATCTCAAAAATAATTGACAGGTTTATTCCTGATAAATATAAAAATAATCCTGACGACTACAGGTCAGCGAGAACAACCGTATCTGTGATTTTATGCACTTTACTGTTCTCTGCAAGCTATCTTTTCCAAAGTGTGTATATGCACTTCACAGCCGGAGTTTATGCAATGGTTTTGAATGTAGCTGGCTTTTTAATCCTTCCATTTCTTTTCAAAGCAGGATTATCACGAACATTAATTGCACATTTGTATGTTTTTTTAGGTACAGTAGGCGTG
>CAXSIE010000516.1:873-1977 GCA_964237295.1 uncultured Flavihumibacter sp.
GGTAGTGACTCCAATGTTTTATTCTGGATGGTCGTGCTTCCGTGTATAGTATTAATGATATCAGATTTAAAAAGCGGCCTTATATGGACTGTCATTTCTATATTATGTATCACTGTGCTTTACCTTATTAAATATAACGGTTTTAAATTCCCTAATGCACTTGACAGGCTTTCAACAAATCATTATTTTATAAAGAAATTAACTGATACCACCGGGCTGGTATTAATTATGTTTTTAATCACTACCGTATTTGAACGTGAAAAGAAATATATGCTGCATAAACTTGCGCAAAAGAATGAAGTTATCGAAGCAGAAAAACAAAAGTCAGAAAATCTTTTACTTAATATTTTACCTGAAGAAATATCAGCTGAACTCAAAGCAACCGGCAAAACGAAAGCTCACAGCTATGAAACAGCTACCGTTATGTTTGCTGATTTCGTAAACTTTACTTTAATTGGAGAAAAGCTCAGTCCGGAAGAACTGGTATTGACCATTGGAGCTTATTTTGAAACCTTTGATATCATTATTGAAAAATATGGAATTGAAAAAATAAAAACAGTTGGAGACGCTTACATTTGTGCGGCAGGCCTCCCTATACCTACTACTGATAATGCTTTAGTTATGATTCAGGTAGCTTTTGACTTCCTGGAAGCAATGAAAGAATTAAGCGCACATAGAAGAATGAATGGACAGGAAATATTTGAGGTACGGATAGGCATCAATACAGGCCCGTTAGTGGCGGGTGTAGTGGGCATTAAAAAATTTGCCTATGATATCTGGGGAGATACCGTAAACACCGCTGCAAGAATGCAGGAAATGGGCCTGCCTAATCGTATTAATATTTCAGGTTCAACTTATGAATTGGTTAAAAATGAGTTCGATTGCGAGTATCGCGGTAAAATCGAGGCCAAAAACAAAGGACAAATTGATATGTATTTTATCAATAAAGGAAATATAGATGCATTGGTCGCTAATACTAAGTCAACGGTAAATTCGCCTAATTGATAACCATCAGGCAAGACCTGCCATCAATCTATTTACGCCATATAGAGATACAATTGTTATTCAACACGGGCAGAAGAGGCGCGCACTATCAGTTTTCCG
>CAXSIE010000516.1:1987-3756 GCA_964237295.1 uncultured Flavihumibacter sp.
ATGAAACTGTAGATTGAGAAAGATTTATCTGCCTGGCAATATCTATGATGGATAACACTTTTTTTTACTTATAAAAACCCTTTTTGCGAAGTTAGCCATGTAGTATAATAAAAGCTATGCTTTTTTATTTATACTTGGTTGGTTACGGATTTGGATAACCGCAATTCAATCCAGGTTCAATGCCCGGAACATAGCCATGCGCTCTTCCCGCAAAGGATCAATGACAACCTTGCTGGAATTATTGATGACCATAGTAGCCCGGTTCTCCGGCGTAAAAACGGAAGCTTCGTCGTGTTAGGATCACCCGTTCGTGCAAACGCGATCCAGGCATCACTGATTTTATCAGCAAGTGATATTGCCTCCCGCCCTCCACCTGTTAGATTAGCGCACAACTGCGCATTGTCAAAAGCAAAAGGCCACTCAATATTATGCGGTGATTTTAATTGTCCGCCCTGCACAGGTGTCTCCCAGGTGAAGTAGTAGAGGTAAACCGGTCCCTTTCCAAGCATTGCCCGGCGTTCAGCCACTTTCATTGTTGGTGCATTGTACATATAGTCGCTGGCTATCAAGAAGAAAATATCGGAAGGCGAAGCATCCGGATGTATCCTGCGATACAGGTTGATTGTCGCTACTGATGGATCGCCCATCAACTCTTTCACCCGTGTTTGCATCCCCGATTCGTCCAGATGCCAGAGTGCTGCATCTGTTGTTAAGCCTGTCCATTCCGTTCGGGTACTGCCGATAACTACAGGCACATCGGGGGATACGGCAGAAGCCATCGGATGAAAGGGATGTTGCGGAAGGATACTGTTACCTGCGGTAGGTACGAATCCGGTGACCGATTGATCCTTGCCCATTTCACGGGTGGCGGCAAAATAAGCGGCCATCACCTGTTCCAGCGGAAGCTGCTGAATTTTTTGCACCTCCGTTTTTCGAATGCCCAGCTTATTAAGCAGCAACCCGGCATTTCTTGTGGCAATATCACGATCGGCAACTTTAATAGCAATGCCACTTTCAATTATTGCACGATGGAACAACCCTTTTGCCGAAGGCATCGCAAGTAATGTTTCGCATTTTCTTCCACCACCTGACTGACCGAAGATCATCACTGTATCCGGGTCGCCACCGAATTGAGCAATATTAGTGCGCACCCATTTAAGCGCATGCACAATATCGAGCATTCCCGCGTCGCCTGATGCAGCAAATTCCGGACTGAACTCGCTGAAGTTTGCAAAACCCATTACATTGAGGCGATGGTTGATGGTGATTACTACCACGTCTCCGCGCAGTGCCAGGTTGGTTCCGTCCCAACCGGCATTGGAGCCTGAGCCTGAGCCAAAACCGCCGCCATGTAGCCAGAGCATTACGGGCCGCTTGCGGTGATCAGTAAGCGCTGGCGTCCAGATATTCAACACCAGGCAATCTTCGCCTTCACCCGTATTTTTATTACCAGGCACTCCCAATGCAGTAAATATAGATGGACCGGATAACGCATTCCTTGGAATAGCCGGTGTGGCAGTTTTGGCAACATCGGCATCAGTGCTTTTTGGTGCGCTTTGCGGAGCGCTGTGCCCGTATTCCAGTGCATCCCGAACACCGGCCCAACCGGCGGGATCCACAGGCGCCATGAAGCGGTTCATTCCTCCCGTATTTGCACCGTAAGGAATTCCCTTGAATATCTTGATGCCGCGACTTTCGATTCCCCGGATTTTTCCGAAACTTGTATCAGCAATTACATAATTTGGATCTTGTCCCCATGCCTTTTCCAG
>CAXSIE010000517.1:0-3752 GCA_964237295.1 uncultured Flavihumibacter sp.
TGCCTGTCTCTTATGTCCAGCTCGTGGTGTACAAACCCCGGAAGCTGTGATTGCAGGCGTTGCTGATTCCAGCGAGTATCGCCCTGGGGGCCAAAGAATACCGCTCTCTGGTTGTTATCAACACCATGTATTTCCCAGCCTAAGCCCGAGAAATGCAGGCATACTTCAGAACCGATCAAACCGGAGGAACCTGTAACCAATAATCTTTTCATTAAAATATTTTTATTATCAAGCCTGATGTGCCATACGATCCGGCAAATATTTATTAAAAAGCTTCAAGATTACATATCTTGAATAAAAACCCCTGTAATAATTAATAAGACGGGTTTTAAAACCGGCTTCCTTAAAAAAAATGTTTTTTATCTGCGCTCTTTTGTCCGGATCCAGTTTTTTCTCTTCTGCCTTAAAATGTATGTATTCGCTTTTAAGGCTTTTAAAAAAGTCTTCCCCACTGATCGATCCTTTTTTATAGAGAGAGGTAAACATATTTAATTCCTCTATAAAACTATCCCCGTTCGCGATTCCTTTATTACTGATATTATCGCGATGCTTTCTGAAATAATTCAAAATTTTACCACTTACAAAAACATCCCCATGCCTGCATATTTCAATCCAGAAAAGCCAGTCGCCGCAAAGCTGGTATTGCAGGAAATCTTTCGATATCTTTTCAAAAACATCCTTTTTCCAAACAGCCATGCTGGCATTGTAAATAGCCGTACCGCTCAGCATGTAATTGCTGATGAATGTATCGCCGGCAATAAAATCAGCCAGGCTTTTATGACTTGTTTGCCAGATAATGTTATTGTGATGATGCACATAATACGACTGGCAATATCCTAACACACAATTGTTATTACTAACAATGCCGCTCATTATAGTTTCGAGGAAAGTGGGTTCACACCAGTCGTCGCTTTCAGCAATCCAGATATATTTACCCTTACTTAATGCTATTCCTTTAACCCATTGTTTAAAAGCACTTCCACTATTATTTTCATTAACAATTATATAGCTGAATCTTTCATCTCCATAATATTGTTCAATAATTTCATGGCTGTTATCCGTGGAGCAATCGTCTAATAAAATAATTTCAAAATTATTGTAAGACTGGGAGAATACCGTTTCAATACGCTGTTGAAGGTACGGCGCATGATTAAAATTTGGAATAATTACGGAAACGAATGGCAATTGCATAGGACTTTAAATACTGTTTATCCTTTTACAATTTATATCCGTAATTGGCGATATAGGGTTTCCAGAAATCAAGGTCATATTTCCACCAGGCATGGCACCCGAAAGGAAGCTGATGATTGTTGATTTTAAACACCCGGTGGGGCTGCATCTCAATGGCAAAGTTCATTGCTTCTTTATAATCGGGCATCCTGAACCAGGAAAAATTTCTGGCAGCAACAAGGCACCAGAACTGGTCTTCAAAGCCCCTGAAAGAATTGAGAAGCCAGTAGGTATTATTTCTTATGGTTAAATCCAGCAAAAAGCCGCAGGTTTCTCTTATTAAACCTGCCAGTGAAAGTTTCCGGCTCATTCTTTTTTGCCAGTTTTTAACAGGGGCATTGATGTATGAAAAAGAATGCAGCACTTTGAGGTGAGCATTTATTTTTCTTAATGAGAAGCCCCCGTTACCTCCTGCAACAAATGGCGCATCACTGTTTGTACTTGAAAATTTTTCAAACCAGGGCGCTCCAATGAAATCATAATCTTTATTACACCAGTTTTGCAGCTCGTCTCTAAAAACAAAAGCATCTGTTTGATAAATCAGCATGTAGTCGTACGCCTGAAAGGAACGGTAGAATACAGGTGCTACTAATAACCTGCTATAGCCTCCAAGATCTTTGAAATATTTATCAGGAAATATTTTTACGTTAAACGGAACTTTATACTGCTCAAATAACTGCCGGTATGCATCCCATTTAACTGACTTGGGACCAATAAGGTAAAAGGCATACTTGTTTAAGATACTTAACCCTTGTTTTAAAGTTATCATTTCAAACTTATCACTGGTGTCAATATCTTTATAAACCGGTATTATTACACACACACTCATAGAATCAACAGGTTATTAAAGAATAGCAGCCGATTTTCTTATTAATACCTTTTTTATAATTCTTTTAGTTATCTCTTTTAATATGGTGATTTTCAACAACGTTATATTTATATGCCCCAAATGAAACCGATTGTTATAGAAGCTTAACTTTTTAAAAATACTGTAAACTGAGTAACCTGCGTCTGACATCTTTCTTATAAAATAGGCAAACGCTTTTTTCTCTTCGGCTATCTGTAGTTCCGCAGCAATGTTTTCCAGGTTAACAGGGAGCCGGTCATTCCATTTCTTATGATATTTTAACACTTCTTCTATCCAGGTTTGATCGTAATTGCCTTCAGAAAAGTGCTCGATCATTATTTCAAATGTAACTACCACCTTATATTTTTGAAATACACTTAAAGAAAAATCAACATCATAACAATGAAATCCCCTGAAGTTTATTTCATCGAACGGCAATTCCAGCGCAATTGATTTCTTTGTACAAAACCACAACCCATCGATAGTTACCACCTGCGATAATTTTTCATTCCTGGGATTCTGGATAACCTTCCGGATCATGTTACCGGATTTTTTTGAACCTTGTAACACATTGATGTAACCGGTTTCCTTAACGGCACCCGGAAACGACCAGGTTGATGGAGCAAAAGGCTTGTAGCTGCCGCCTGCAACACCTATAATACCAATAGCGTGATCAGCCTCAAAGATATCCATAACCTTTCTTCCCCAGTGCTTTGTCTTCAACAAAATATCTTCATGAGCGAAACATATGAAATCATATCTGGCTTCTGCTACTCCTTTATTGTACACTTCACATAATCCCATTTTTCCTTTACTGTTATCAACAGCGATGATCTCATATGGAATGCCGACAGTTTCTTCAATATTCAACCTGATTTGTGACATATATTCAGGCCTGTAAGTTGATATAATAATTGAAAGCATCGTTAAGTATTGCTATGGTTTCCGTTGTGCCCGGCAGATCCGCATGAGTACCATTCATACGCATAATTGCAGGCAATTACTGCACTTTGCTTTTAGAAAAATATTTTAGATACAAATACTTAGTCAGGGAACGAAAGGGGCTCTTTTGATCGTTTTGATAATAGCGCGACTGCAGGTAAAGCAGTTTGTAACGCAATACAAACATATCCAGGTGTTTTGAGTAAATGTAACGCAGTGTTTCCTTAAATTTTTCAGGGTGGGATGCCTGGTTGATTAATGAATCTTTTGTTACCCTGTAATCAAACAATGTTTCATTGATGTAATGAAATTTATAGCCGGATGCGTAAGCCCTGAGCCAGAACTCCCAGTCTTCATGCCCGATGATCATTCTTTCTTCGTCGAACAAGCCGATTTCTTCAAATACTTTTTTTCTTACCACACTGCACATGTCAATGTAATTGGCATCAAGCATTTTGTATATGTCCAGTTCGCTCGTAATGAACCGGGGCTCAGACGAATCTCCGAAAAAAGAAGGATTGCTATACACTACAGCTATATCAGGCAAAGCATTAAGTAATTCAATCCCTTTGTCCATATAACCACTCCTTATCTTGTTGTCACTGTCTAAAAAAAGCAAGTACCTGCCCTTTGAAGATTTTATACCTGCATTTCTTGCAGCAGCAGGACCTTGATTTTGCTGGTGAAGAATGGTATGTCCTTCCTGCTGCAACTGTTCTAATAATGTCAGCGT
>CAXSIE010000518.1:0-3750 GCA_964237295.1 uncultured Flavihumibacter sp.
CGTTCAGATAACAGTTGAAAAAATGAATCCATCCATATTGCCGGTGATGGGTTATACTTTAGAAACAATAGGTGATAAACGTACACCGATTGATATGAAACAGATTGCACTATATACCATCAAACCGTTTTTATCACAGGTGCAGGGCGTGGCCGAAGTTCGGATTATCGGTGGCAAACAAAAAGAATATTGGCTGTCATTGAACGCCCGGAAAATGAGCTCATTATCACTAACACCTGATATGCTTTCAGCGGCATTAGGTAAAGTGAATTTTATTCAGTCTAATGGTTACTTGTCTGATTACCGTTATTTATATCTGACCATGACCGACGCAACCGTGCATTCACTGGATGAATTGAAGACAATGGTTGTCAGCAATAATGGCAAAAGAATTATTCAGTTACAGGATATCGCCGAAGTGAACATTAATGAAGCCGTTGAGTATACAAGAATAAATGCCAACGGAAAGGATGGGTTATTAATTGCAATTATTAAGCAGCCCAATGCCAACCTGGTGGATATCTCCGAACAGATGGTGGTTAAAATAAACCAGCTGAAAAAAATTCTTCCAAAAGATCTCCACATCGAGCCTTATTATATTCAGGCTGACTTTGTAAATGATTCAGTAAAAAGCGTTACAGACAGCTTGTGGATTGGCCTGGCACTGGCAATTATTGTAGCTGTAATATTTCTTCGATCTCTTAAAGCAAGTGCCACCATATTGATCACCATTCCTGTCGTAATCTGCCTTACACTGATCAGCATTTTTACCCTCGGCTACAGCCTTAATATCATGACCCTGGGCGCTATAGCAGCCGCTATCGGGCTCATTATAGATGACGCCATTGTGGTAGTTGAGCAAATACACAGAACACATGAAGAACATCCGGAAGAGCCTACTACCAAACTACTTCAAAAAGCAATCTCATACCTCTTTCCTGCCATGGTAGGGTCTTCACTGAGCACCATAGTAATTTTTATTCCTTTTGAACTGATGAGCGGAGTAGCAGGGGCTTATTTTAAAGTGCTTACCAATACCATGATCGTTACACTGCTATGTTCTTTCTTTGTAACATGGATCTGCTTACCGGTCATTTATCTTCTTTTAACAGGAAGAAAAGCCGGTGTGCCATCGCGTAGGGAACGCCCGGTTACTGTAAAGAATCAACGATGGGTATCCTTTTTTATTTTCAGGCCGTATATCAGCGTTCTTCTTGTTGCAGGATTAGCAACATCCATTTACTTTATTATACCGCTGCTTGAAACCGGTTTTCTGCCTGAGATGGATGAAGGAAGCATCGTGCTGGATTACAGCACTCCGCCCGGAACATCGCTGCAAGAAACAGACAGAATTTTAAAAGAAGCAGAGAAATTAATTGTTACCGTGCCCGAAGTTGCCGCTTACTCCCGACGAACCGGAATACAGATGGGTTTTTTTATTACAGAACCCAACACAGGTGATTATCTCATCCAATTAAAGAAGAACAGAAATAAAACAACGGAGGAAGTTATCAGTGAGATCCGCCATAAAATAGAATCCACACAGCCCGCACTGCGCATAGATTTCGGCCAGGTAATAGGGGATATGCTGGGCGACCTGATGACATCTGTTCAGCCGATTGAAATTAAAGTGTTTGGTGACAATGCCACCAGGCTGCAGGAACTATCAAAACAAATTTCTGAAGCAATATCGGAAGTAAAAGGCACAGCTGATGTATTCGATGGCATTGTGATTGCAGGGCCCTCGCTGACCATACAGCCTGTTTACAGCCGGCTTGCCCAATATGGACTTTCGCCCGCTGACCTCCAGTTTCAATTGCAAACGTTACTTCAGGGCAACATTGTGGGAAACATTCTCGAGAAAGAACAATTGTCAACAGTAAGGATCATTTACCCTGGTGGCCCCAAATTGATTACGGATGATATCTACAACATGCAGGTGTTCCTTCCTTCCGGCAAATTGCATCCTGTAACAGACCTGGCGGTTATTACAGTGAATGCAGGAGATGCGGAGGTAAACAGGGAGAACCTTCAATCAATGGGAGTAATAACAGCAAGGCTCGAAAAACGTGATCTGGGCAGTGTAATTAAAGATATACAAACGGAGATCTCCCGCAAGATTGTATTCCCGCAAGGCTATCACGTAGTGTATGGCGGGGCGTACGCAGAACAGCAGCAATCATTTAAAGAGCTGCTGATGATACTGATCACATCAAGCATGCTGGTATTTGGCGTAATCCTCTTTTTGTTCAGAGAATTCAAAACCGCTTTTATCATCCTGCTTATTTCGGTTCTGGGAATAGCCGGAAGTCTGCTGGCATTATATTTAACCAATACACCGCTTAATGTGGGTAGTTATACCGGGTTGATCATGATCGTTGGCATAATTGGGGAAAACTCCATCTTTACGTACCTGCAGTTCCAGGAATCGTTAAAAGATAAAAGTGTACATGAATCAATAATATATTCCATATCAACCAGGCTTCGCCCAAAATTAATGACGGCATTAGGCGCTATCATTGCCCTGATGCCACTGGCTTTGGGTATTGGAACGGGTGCTCAGTTGCATCAGCCCCTGGCCATTGCAGTTATAGGAGGTTTTATTATTGCGCTTCCGTTATTGTTGATCGTACTGCCGAGCCTGCTGAAACTGGCTAACAGAAATGTGAAGGCACCTGCTTAATATTTACATCAGATGGCTTGTACGATTACCCATGTGACTACAAAAAATAAACAGAATTGAATTTTATATTACATAAATAAAACATTATGAAAAAGTATGTTCTTTTACTGATAATTGCTTTTAGTGTTTCTTCTGAAACGATGGCACAGAAAGAAGAAAAAGAAGGCAAAAAAGTTACACCGCCACAAGCTGCAAAAATATTTTTTGTGAAAACTTTCCCAGGATCAACTAATGTTAGATGGGTAAAAGAAGGTGCAGATTATGAAGCTGAATTTAAACAAATGGGCAAGTCAATGTCAGCTGTATTTAGTGCCGATGGCACGATGCTGGAAACTGAAACAACTATCCTGATCAGTGAACTGCCAGCGCCGGTGCTTCAATATTTAAAAGAACACTATAAAAGGGCTACTATTAAAGAAGCGGCTAAAGTTGTCAAATCTGATGGCGCAATTAATTACGAAGCCGAAGTATATAAGGTTGATGTAATATTCGATGTGAATGGAAAATTTATTAGAGAAGCGAAAGATTAATGTAAAGGCACAACGTCAATCCGGGAAGGACATAATGGAACATTGTAAATGATAAATTCTATTTACTTTGCTTTTCGTCAAATGCTTATGTATGCGGTAATTTTACCATCATGTTTAAAGAGAATTCCTGAAGGATCCGATGGTTTTAAAAACAATTATATTTATCAGAAATACATTATCATGTGGTGGATCTATGCTTTGCTTTCAGCTTTCTTTGCTTCCCTTACTGCGATCTTTGCCAAGGTAGGTATCACCAATGTGAACAGCGACCTTGCAACGGCCATACGAACGGTGATCATACTGGTGGTAGCATGGGTTATCGTTTTTGCAAGAAACGAACAAAAAGGTTTAAGCATTCTTTCCGGGTACAATTTATTGTTTCTTATTATATCAGGGCTGGCTACAGGACTATCCTGGATATTCTATTTTAAAGCTTTACAGGTAGGCAAGGTGGCTCAGGTAGCACCGGTAGACAAATTAAGTGTCTCGTCCTGAAAAAACCTTACAGTTTTTAATGATAATCCTGGTTTTACTTTA
>CAXSIE010000519.1:0-3749 GCA_964237295.1 uncultured Flavihumibacter sp.
GTTTACTAAAAGAATACCGATCATATGAATGGATTTAATGTTGCTGTTATCGGACTTGGCTATGTTGGATTGCCGCTGGCAGTAGAATTTGCAAGAAAATACAGTGTAACCGGATTTGACGTGAATAAAAAACGCGTTAAGGAATTAAATGAGGGCTTCGATTCCACCTTGGAGGTAAGTAATTACGATCTGAAAAAAGTTTTGAAAAAAGAAGCGGATTCCGGCATTGGCATTTGCATCAGCGACCAGCCTGATTCCCTCAGCCATGTAAACTTTTATATTATAACAGTACCTACCCCGGTTGACAGGTATAACAGGCCGGACCTGGCACCCTTATACAAAGCCAGTGAAACGGTAGGTAAGGTGTTAAAGCCGGGAGATATTGTTGTGTATGAGTCTACTGTATATCCGGGTGTTACTGAAGATGAATGTGTTCCTGTGCTGGAGAGAATTTCAGGGCTTGTATTCAATATAGATTTTTTTGTAGGTTATTCACCCGAAAGAATAAACCCGGGTGATAAACAGCATACCGTTACAAAAATAAAAAAAGTTACTTCCGGTTCTACTCCTGAAACTGCACAGATAATAAATAACATGTATGCCAGTATTATTACCGGTGGTACACATCTGGCACCTTCAATAAAAGTAGCTGAAGCCGCTAAAGTAATCGAGAATGCACAGCGTGATATTAATATCGCTTTCATGAATGAGCTGTCAAAAATTTTTAACCGGTTAGATATTGATACGGAGGAAGTGTTGGCGGCGGCCGGTACTAAATGGAATTTTCTTCCATTCAAACCGGGATTGGTGGGTGGGCATTGTATAGGAGTGGATCCCTATTATCTCGCGCAAAAGGCTACGGAGGTTGGATATCATCCGGAAATTATACTTGCAGGAAGAAGGTTGAATGATGGTATGGGCGCTTATGTAGCAGATGAAGTAATAAAGCTTATGATCAGGAAAGGTATACAGGTGGTGGGCAGCAAGGCGCTCGTTATGGGAATCACCTTTAAGGAAAACTGCCCTGATGTAAGAAATACAAAGGTTATTGATATTATACAACAATTAAAAGATTACCATATTCAGGTGGATGTTCATGATCCCTGGGCCGATCCCGACGCTGTAAATCATGAGTATGGTGTTCGGAACAGTACCGAGATGCCGGAAAATAGTTACTATGACGCGGTGATCCTTGCAGTGGCGCATAAACAATTCAACTATGAAATGATTAGAAAAGTGTGTCATGAAAAATGCGTATTGTTCGATGTTAAATCCATTTTGGAAAAAAGTCTTGTTGACGCAAGATTATAACCTGCATTATGTATACCCGTAATTATCATCAGAAAGATATAAGCAGTTACAGTTTTTTGATAACAGGCGGAGCCGGATTTATCGGTTCCAATATTGTTGAATATTTATTGAAATACGGTGCAGGAAAAGTTCGGGTGCTCGATAATTTCAGTACAGGCTCAAAAGATAATCTTAAAGATTTTGAGAATAACCCTGCATTTGAACTGCTGGAAGGAGACATCCGCAATATCAGCACATGCCGCCTTGCACTGGAAGGAATCAATTATGTTACGCACCAGGCTGCACTTGGTTCCGTGCCTCGTTCTATCAATGATCCTGTCACTACCAATGAAGTGAATGTAAGCGGTTTTTTAAATGTGCTGGTAGCAGCCCGGGATGCCGGGGTAAAAAGGATGTTGTATGCGGCAAGCTCCAGCACTTATGGCGATCATCCTGATTTACCTAAAGTTGAAGACAAAATAGGCAACCCGCTTTCTCCTTATGCTGTAACAAAATATGTGAATGAACTGTATGCTAATGTGTTTTCTACAACGTACGATTTTCATACAATCGGTTTGCGTTACTTTAATGTATTCGGTCCGCGTCAGAATCCACAAGGGCCTTATGCTGCCGTGATCCCTTTATTCATTCAATCCGCCCTGGATCACCAGGCGCCTTTTATCAATGGTAACGGTGAGCACAGCAGGGATTTTACCTTTGTTGAAAATGTAGTGCAGGCAAATATCAAAGCGTTGTTTGTTGAAAGCCTGGCACATCATGAAGTGATCAATATTGCCTTTGGTCAGCGTACTACGCTCAACCAGTTATGGGAAAGGATCAACCTAATAGCAGGAATTGACCTGGAAGCAAATTACCGCCCGGAACGTAAGGGGGATGTAAAACACAGTCTTGCTTCAGTAGATAAGGCAAGGAATTTAATCGGCTATGAACCGCTGATTTCTGTGCTTGACGGTTTACAAATGGCTGTCGAATGGTATAAGACTCATCTTATACCGTCAGTTCAAAATGAAAACCCCGATAAATAATGAATACCATCCATCAGTGATGTTCATCAATCATGAGATGAAACAGCATTTGATGAAGAAGTAATACTTGAATTGTTGGAAGGAGTAGTGGTTGTATTGACCGGACCCGTTGTTGTGTTGACCGGAGTAGTATGAGTATTAACCGGAGTATTGACAGAAGTATTGTTTGTACGGGGCGTTTCTTTCATGCCTTCTTCCAGCTCTTTCGTAACATTTGATTTGGCATCGTTAAACTCGCGGATGCCTTTGCCCAGGCCACGCATCAGTTCAGGAATTTTTTTGCCTCCAAAAAGAAGCAACACCACAATCAATATAACTACTAATTCGCCACCACCGGGCATTTCTATAAACAAAAGATGTAAAGGTAGGTAAGCCATATTTTTATCGTTACAGATTAATAATGTTTTTAATTACACTCTTACAGGTAATACGGTATCAAAGTTATTCAACAATATTTTAATAGCAATCACTTAACCGGATAATAACAAGAATTTGTTTTTACGAAAGCTTTATTTTCCATATACCAGCCCGATTAGAGGTAAATCCAGCTATCTTTTGGCTAAAAGCATTTTTGTGTCAGGTAAAGATACCAGAGAAGTTACTAATATAGCCACAAGTAAAGAAGACATTATGCTAACAATCAGATCTGTCTGTTCATAACCAATCTTCAATATAATTAAAGCAATGGTAACTGCAAAAGTACAAAACATCATAAGCCAGTAACGATTATTGGGATTGTAGCCGCTTCTTATTTTATTGGCTGGCAATTGCCAGATGGTGAAAGCGCAAAGGGCCAGGCCTATTACAGAAAAAGTTATCTGGATTACGCGATATATGGATTTTGGAGTATCAATCAGTTCCTGCGTTTCCATTAAGCCGGGCACAGAACTAACCAGGTAAGAACTTTTATGGGTAAGCTTATCGGAAATTATATGTGTAAAAATGCCTATTACGATCGAATAGATGACCTTAACCCAGTTTTTTTTAAAGTACATGTTCCAGTTGAATTGGTCATAATCTATAAGCCTGTTATAAAGGCTATAGGGTGAATTTGTTATAAGCGGACTTCTTACTACATTATGAAACAGGAAACAAACAAATAGAGCCAAAGGAAGGTCGAACCAGAAGATACCAGGTAAGGTATGACTAAAACGGCTCCTGTTTTCTATTCTCAAAAAATATTCAAAGTCAGGGATAATGCTTCCTGCGATCAGCCCTGTTATGGAAAAATATTTCTTTCCAACATATCTGAAGGGTAAAATTATAGCTGGATGTGAAAATGTAAAAGGCATTTATAGATTTTAGCATAAACGATCAATCATCAGTATGATTGTTTTCAAACGTAAAATTAATTGTTAAGGTACTATGCATTTTTAACCTTGGGGTGACATAAAGTGCTACCGACTTATGCTA
>CAXSIE010000520.1:0-2229 GCA_964237295.1 uncultured Flavihumibacter sp.
ATAGTGGAAGGCGACACAGTGCTTGTATATTCTAAACCACAATACGATGGAAGGGATGCCTGGGTTAAAAAGGCTGGTTATAAAGATGGAGCATTGATTAAAGAAGGTTACATTTCCCTGCAAAGTGAAAGCCATCCTATAGAGTTCAGAAAGGTGGATCTTTTCGATCTGGAACCTTATATGAATGATCCTAAAAAGTTACAGGATATTATTAAAAAATTGCAGAAGGAAACAAAATAGCAGTCGAATCCTATTCTTAAGCATACAATGTTGTATAGAATGCTTTCGGTAGTCAGTAGATCGATGAATGCAATTTCCTCCTGATAGCTGATTATAGATAGCAATACTGATAATTAATTTGTAGTTGACACGACACTGGCTTTACGAACCAATGAAAGCACTTAAGATAATAGCAATATGACAGCAGAACAACAAAGGTTAGCGGTAAATGCGCACAACAATGTTCCCCTTGAAAAATGGGGGCCATACTTAAGCGAACGGCAATGGGGAACGGTCAGGGAAGATTATGGCCTCTATGGAGATGCATGGAATTATTTCCCTTTTGAGCATGCTCATTTTCGTTCTTATAACTGGGGAGAAGATGGGCTGGCAGGCATTTCAGATTATTTTCAAAATCTGTGCTTTGCCCTGTCGCTATGGAATGGTAAAGATAGCATGCTTAAAGAAAGACTGTTTGGTCTGGGTAACAGCGAAGGCAATCATGGTGAAGATGTGAAAGAGCTCTACTACTACCTCGATAATACACCTACTCATTCTTACATGCAGTACTTGTATAAATATCCTCAGCTTGAATTTCCTTATGAGCAGCTTAAAGAAGAAAGCCGTAAACGTTCCAAAGACGAACCGGAGTATGAAATTCTGGATACCGGTATTTTTGATAACGATCAATATTTTGATGTTACCATAACGTATGCTAAACAGAATCCGCAGGACATTTTTATAAAATTAGATGTTCTTAACCGTTATGATAAAACTGCCGATATAACGGTATTGCCTACTTTATGGTTTTATAACCGTATAAGTAATCATGAACCCGGTAAAAATGCAGTGATAAGTTATGTGGATAAGGCGTCTGTGAAAGCAACACATAGCAGGCTCGGAACTTATTACCTGTATTTTCAACCTGCAAGGGATCTGTTGTTTACGGATAATATTTCAAATCTTCACAAGATAACCGGTGAAGCCAATGAAACTGTTTTTGTTAAAGATGCTTTCCATGATGCCATCATAAATATGGAAAACCTTCCAGCACTTCGCAAGAGGAAATCAGGAACAAAATTTTCACCGGTCTATCAATTAAGTATCGAACCCGGTAAATCAAAAACCATTTACCTGCGTTTAAGCGATCAGGTCATAAACAACGCATTTGTTACGGGTTTTGAAAATATTTTTGTTACCCGCAAAGAAGAAGCGGATGCTTTTTATGAAGCCATACTTCCTCCTAACCAGGAGCCGGAAATGCTGAAGATACAACGGCAGGCGCTGGCCGGATTATTATGGAGTAAGCAATATTATCATTATGATGTAGAGAGATGGCTTACTACCAGTGATAATATCACTCCCGTTAATCCGGGTAAATTACATGGCCGGAACAATGAATGGAAGCACCTTAAGAACCAGGATATCATCCTGATGCCCGACAAATGGGAATATCCCTGGTATGCCGCATGGGACCTGGCATTCCACTGCATTCCTATGGCTATGCTGGATGCAAATTTTGCCAAGCACCAGTTGCTGCTGATCATGAGGGAATGGTATATGAAGCCCGATGGCCAGCTGCCGGCCTATGAATGGCATTTTAGTGATGTTAATCCGCCTGTTCATGCATGGTCGGCCTTGATGGTGTATCGTGTTGAAAAAAATAAGACAGGCAAAGGCGATATAGGATTTTTGAAAAGGATATTTCATAAGCTGATCATAAACTTCACCTGGTGGATCAACCGCAAAGATGCAAGCGGTAACAACATCTTCCAGGGTGGTTTCCTCGGGCTCGATAACATCGGAGTATTTAACCGAAGTATTGAAATGCCGGGAGATATGCGCCTGGAACAGGCTGACGGTACCAGTTGGATGGCTATGTATGCCTTGAACATGATGGATATTGCCATGGAAATATCCATGCATGATGAATCATTTGAGGACACAGCCACCAAGTTCTTTGAACATTTTGTGTTGATCGCCGAAGCCCTTAATCAGCACGGTTTATGG
>CAXSIE010000520.1:2239-3453 GCA_964237295.1 uncultured Flavihumibacter sp.
AATGACAGTGATAAATTCTTTTATGATACACTAACAGTTGCAGGATCGAATCCGATCCAATTGCGCATCCAATCAATTGTTGGCTTAACAACATTGTTTGCGGTTTCGATCATAGAGAAAAAAACACTGGATCAATTAACTGACTTTAAAAAGCGGATCACCTGGTTTGAAAATTACCGCCTGAAGAATCACCGTTTCTGGCCAAATGAAGAGCGTACCGACGGTGAAAAAATATTACTCTCGCTGGTGCCGCGTGAAAGACTTATAAATTTATTGCAACGTTTGTTGAATGAGAACGAATTTTTATCGGATGGAGGAATCAGGGCGCTTTCAAAGTATCATGAAAAAAATCCCTATACAGTAACTATTGATAATATAGAATATACAATCAGGTATGATCCGGGAGATTCCACCTCAAACCTATTTGGTGGTAATTCAAACTGGCGAGGGCCTGTCTGGATTCCTATAAACTATATTATTATTCAGTCAATTCGAAGGTATGGGGAATTTTATGGCGATACATTACTGGTTGAATGCCCGACAGGTTCGGGCAATAACTTAACACTTGACCAGGTGGCTGATGAACTGAGTAAGAGGGTTATCAGTATTTTCAAACAGGATGAGGAAGGGAAGCGCCGCCTTCATGGCAAGTATAGTTCATTTTATGAGAAGCCGGGCAATGAACATCTCATATTATTTTATGAATATTATCACGGTGATAACGGCCATGGACTTGGTGCCAGTCATCAAACAGGCTGGACTTCACTCGTAGCAGAACTGATCAGTGAACTGGCGCTGAAGAAGTGATAAATTATTAATGATGAATTATTAACGGATAATTCTTGAAGTATAAAGAAAGGCGTATTGTTATGCAATATAAAAACAGTCGCTATCCGTTAATATTAATCATTAATAATTAAGTTGTCTTTTTTTAAAAATTTCAACAATTACTTATTTATTTTGTAGGTTATTTAATAATTTTATAACATATTAATTAAAATTTATGGCAGCGAATCTTATTGAAACCATTCAAAAAAATTTAGGTTATCCTGAATTACGCAAAATAGATCCTAATACCCAGGTTATTAAAGATGAAATAACGAGCGCAGATCCCCAACACCTTGGACAAGCGGCCATCCCTACAGTACTTATCGGGTTGTATAAATATGGTAATACGGAACAGGGATCACAAGATATATTGCATGGAAATAAAT
>CAXSIE010000520.1:3463-3748 GCA_964237295.1 uncultured Flavihumibacter sp.
AGAAGTTATTAATAAAGTGGCTTCTTACTCATCAGTTTCCACGGAAGAAGCATCTCAGAGTATGGAACAAATTGCATCAGAAGCCGTAAAAATTATCGGGCAGCAAACTCCTGATGATGCCTCTTTTACCAATGTTAAATCTTATGTGGCACAACAAAGAAGTAACATTCTCCTTTACTTGCCTGCTGAACTTGGAATAAGCAAAACTATTGATGATAATACACTGGATGACAGGACCAATAAAATGGAAGGCCCTATGTCAAGTACTATGCATTTTATTGAAAA
>CAXSIE010000521.1:0-2608 GCA_964237295.1 uncultured Flavihumibacter sp.
GTTCAGACGTGTGCTCTTCCGATCTTAATGCCATAGCTGGTTATTATGATATCATAATCTTCAAAATGTTCGTTGCTGAACTCTCTGGAGCTGCCATAATAAATATGATAGCCAAGTGAAGGAGCGAACTTTTTCAATTCACTTTCCCAATTATAAATCAGCGAAGTAGGACAAATAACAAGATTGGTACTACCCGTATATTTTTCTTTTACGAACTGCAGAAAAGTAATTGCCTGAAGGGTTTTGCCCAGGCCCATATCATCTGCCAGGCAACCTCCCCATCCCAGTTCATCGAGTGTTTGCATCCATTGAAAACTACTTTGCTGATAAGGGCGGAGAGAAGCATTTATCGCGTTACTTATTTGTACTGTTTTTACATTTTCAATATTCAGCAGTTTTTGCTTTTTATTATTGATCTCTTCTATCACTTGCTCATCATCAATCTGATCATGCAATTCGTCGATGAGTGTATAATGCAATTTGCTAAGCCGGAGTGTACCATCTTTTTGCTCATCACCCATCTTTAACAGGAGCCCGTATTGCTGCAACCATTCTTCAGGTAGAACGCCAATGGTACCATCACCCAGCAGAACGATATTTTGTTTGTTAACCAGCGCTTTCCTAACATCTTTTAATGAAATCGACTGATCACCATAACTTATTTTTATTTTCAGATCAAACCAATCGGTACCACTGCCGGCTTTCATATCCCATACCGGTTTGTTGGTATTGTAGCGAAACTTCTTTAGTTCCTGCATGCCAAGAACCGGTATTTCATTATCCTGCAATTGACGAACGGTATTGATAAACCAGTTCTTTTTCATTACATCATCAAAAGGAAGATAATAAAAATCATTCTGAACCTGCCTTTGAAATGAAGAATGTAAATTTTTTAAGTCTTCGAAGAAAGCTTTTTCTTTCGACACATCCCTGAGAATTAATTGCTGGGATCCATCAGGCAGGGTTTGCAAAATATCCTGCGGGTTAGCTTCATAATCCACAGTCAATGCTTCGTACACAAATTGCGGCTTAAGCATGAGATATTGTGTGGTGTATTCCTTCAGCAGTACCTGCGGTTTTGGCGTAATCTTAATAGTATTTAACTGAAGTGATGGCGGCAGTTGAACACTATATTTTTGTTGCAGAGAGGGAATTATATTAGTGATCACAGAAAGCCTGTTAGCTACCGGAATTTTTATATATCCATGTTCAAACCGGTTAAATATATCCAGGTCTTCCAGATTTTCGGGTAAATGCAGTTCCTCATCTATAATGAAAATACCAGGCGTATAAAACCGAACATCTTTGGCATTAACAACATTTTTATTTTTTATTAACAGCCGCCGGATGGTAATAAAGCGTTCATCTTCCTCTATACTGAAACCTAAAGAAACCAGGTCTGCAGAAAGCTGCGCAGGCTGTACATTCTTATTACTGAAATTCCCTTCTTTTAGTAGATACACATTACCGTGCTCACATAAATGCAACCAAATTTTTTTCAATTGAACAGCGTAATGTTTTTCTATCAACGCTATTGAATCATCAGAAGTATTCAGCCAGGGATTTGAATAATTTGCAAGATATCCATGACCATTTTTTTTAAGATATCCTTTCACTCCATCATCTGTAAAGCTTAATAACAGGTTATACACTTCGTCTGGAAGTTCTTTCAGCAATGGAAGATTAGAAACATTATGTATTGATAATTTTTTATAACTTTTTACATTACCTTTTTCAAATACCTTGATCGTTTCCAGCTCGAAGCTTGTTTTAAAATGCATGGATGTGAAGTTAAAAAGGAAGCCTACCTGAAAATCGATAATAGCATCTTTAGTCAGTTTCGGCCTTTCAGAAAACAGTTGTGCCTCTTTATGTGGTACTAACGATTTTTTAAAATTTGAGATCTTATTTTCCGCATTCTTTCCCCATAACCAGGCAGGCACTTTCATTTGTAACCTGCCAAAATAGTCAATATTGAATTCAATCTCACCGGCTTCCTTATCATCCAGCTTAAGTCCATACTCTTCCAGCATGGCGGACTTTTCTTCATCCCAGTTCTTAAGACTTTCAAAATAACTATTACCGCGCTTTTCAGCAAGCCAATCAAATGCCGCCCTTATATGTAAGCATATTTTTGAATTATCATTACAGCTGCACCTGTAGTGAAAAGTTTCATTTCTGTCATAATTGATTTCCGGATGATAGATGGTTGATTTTGCAGCTTCAAACTCAAAAGCCCACGATAGTTTTTCTATATCTTCAGCCGATAGTTTCATTTTACTGAATAACTGACTGTTACTTCGCATGCTGTAACCGCTCATTATTTGCACATGTTGAAACACGTTTCGTGGAGTAGACCTGAATTTATGCCAGGGCACCGGGCCGGCCTCTTCCTTAAATAGGGATATTACCCGCCCGGAAGTTTGAGGCAAAGTTTCAATGTCGTTAACAAGTTCGTTTGATATAACCAGTTGTTTAATTTCATCCCATTTAAGATCAGATTCCTCAAAAATTATTTCAATAAGGGCAGCGGTTATATGTTTGCAGCTTCTTGTTTTTTCATAAGCTGCGCATGGGCATTCATCCTCGTTTCCATCTTTTGAAAATC
>CAXSIE010000521.1:2618-3743 GCA_964237295.1 uncultured Flavihumibacter sp.
ATCCTATTTTTACGGAGAATACTATCTCCTCACTCACATCATTTATAATGTCTACTGAATAAACATCCGATCTTTCATCGTGTTCATCAATATTTGCCTCCATGCTTTCAAATAATTTAAATCCCTTATTAATATCGTGAATATTGTACTGCCGCAATTTCCCAATCAGTTTAGATTCAAGCTTGCTTAATTTTTTCACACTCATTAATACCTGCTTTAGATTTATGTAAAATTAAGATGTGTACTCCTGTTTAAAATAAGATTATAAAATTATTTTACTTTGATACAGCATCTGAACCGGTTGAAAGTGCGCAAAAGTTGGACTAAACGAATGTGGGCTAAACAATATATCTTTAAATAAATAACAACACATTGGTTGATACGGCACTAACACAGAATACCAACCTTGACTAAGCATTTAACGTAAGATGCCATGCGGATTTTTAATCTTATCAGAACAAGAAAATATGGACATACCTAACCAATGAGTCTTCACTATTTTCTCTGGACAAAATTCTGGCTAATTACACTTTCATTTATTTTTTCTGAAGTGGTAGAAGGACACATTTCTCTTTCAAAGCCGGTTTTCGACTTTAAAGGCCGTTACTCACAGAAGCTGGTGCTGCCAACAGTACACCAAGGTCA
Organism: uncultured Flavihumibacter sp.; assembly: GCA_964237295.1. Classification (GTDB taxonomy): domain Bacteria; phylum Bacteroidota; class Bacteroidia; order Chitinophagales; family Chitinophagaceae; genus JADCRZ01. Next base: position 3,264 of record CAXSIE010000521.1, read on the forward strand.
GCCTGGGCACGCAAAACTGAAGGCAGAATTAATAAAGAGAATAAGACTAAGAATTTACAGCGTACAATAAAATTCACGATATAAGTATTGATTTTTTGGAAAACAGGTTTATTGATTGTTTAAGGACAAGATTCTCTGGTTTCAAAATACGTTCATATACTGATTTTTATCAAAAATAAGACTTCAACCAACCTGTCAATCCCGCAATTGAAAAAATTTTTGATGTTATTAATTAACACTAATTAATTTTTCTGCGGATGCATGGCACCGTTCTTCTTTTCCTGTTTGGATAGGTGCGCGTTTAAAGCCTTACTTATAAAGACGCAGAAGAAGATACGTTAGTGTTAGATGAACATTGGGCTTGCCGCTTTTATAATCTATTGCTATTATCAACATTTTGAGCTGATTAGCAAATTCTACATACTAGCCAAGTTCTCTTTTATTTGCAAGTCTTGATGAAAGAATTTCTCTTTGACAATT
>CAXSIE010000522.1:0-3742 GCA_964237295.1 uncultured Flavihumibacter sp.
AAAAAATTACCGGCGCATGCGTTGTGCAAAACGGTAACGAGCAAAGAGTATCTGCTGATTACTACATCTGTGCCCTGCCAGTAGAAAGGGCAGCCCAGCTCATGAAAACCAGCCAGGAAGTATTTAAAATCGACCGCTGCCTGAAAGACATTGTAACACTTGCCAAAAGTGTTGCATGGATGAACGGCATACAGCTTTACCTGAAGGAGGATGTAGTCACCAACAAGGGGCATATTATACTGTCTGACTCCCCCTGGGCACTTACAGCCATATCGCAGGTTCAGTTCTGGAAGAACTTTGACATCAGGCAGTATGGAGACGGGAAAGTTAAAGGCGTTATATCCGTGGATGGCAGGTTCCAGGCCTGAAACAAAAGAAACCGGCTAAAGACTGTACGCGCGAAGAGGTAATTGAAGAAGTATGGGAACAGATGAAAAGCAGCTTTAACGTAGATGGAAAGGTGATACTGGAAGACAGCAATTTAAAATTGGCACACGTTGATTGCGATATTTTCTTTACTGAAGACATACAAAGAAAAGCTCAGGCGGCTACCCTGACGCAACCGCACCGCTCCCGGTATGGATCGAAAGACTGTGATCAGAACCAGGAGCCTTTACTAGTGAACGAAGTAGATACCTGGCAATTGCGCAGAGAGTCTTACACGGCGATTCCGAACTTCTTTTTGGCTTCCGATTATGTGAAAACTTATACAGACCTGGCTACCATGGAAGGCGCAAATGAAGCGGCACGCAGGGCTGTAAACAATATTATCGATGCCTCCGGAGTAAAAGTATCTTATTGCAAAGTATGGCACCTCCATGAACCGCATTGGCTTGGCTACTACAAATGGCTGGATGAAAAGCGGTATAAAAAAGGCTTGAGCTGGAAGGTGCATGAGCCTTTAGCCGGAAAAGTTTTAAATAAGGTGTTTGGATTGTTTAAGAAAAAATAGAAGTCGTCAGGAATGCTTACAATGCCAAAGCAATAGCTATGGTTATTCTTCAGTAATGATGGATAATACCTTTGAACTCATTGCATCTGATGGCGTATTGCTGTGTTTTGTGGTTCCTTCAATGGCATATAAGAAAATCGCAGATCTACATACAATTGTGAATAGAATAGTTTTATACTTTATTCCGCCTAAGGCACAAGAAAACCCGGAAACACTACGCCGGTATAAGCTGGTTGTATATGGTATTATTCTGACGTCTCTGTTTGTATTGTATTATGACGCAACATCTTTGTTAGTAAGTTACAGGGAAGGAGTAATTGTTCTATCATTATACTTACTATACAATCCTCTCATTCTAATATTAATTCGTCAAAAGTTACAACTTTTAATAGCTACTAATCTATTTGTTTTTGGAGGTGTGATCGCAGTTTTCGTATCACTATACTATTCAGGAGGTTTTAACTCTTCAACATTGCCAATGATGGCTGCACCACCATTTGTTGCCTTGTTATTAGCCGGGAGATGGTCAGGATTTTGCTGGCTTGTGTTTAACACCTCCTGTATCATCGTGCTAGGAATTATGAATAAAAACAACTATCAGTTTCCAAATCACTATGATTTACAATGGAATAACTTTTTCAACTTGAATAATTATATTGGTGTTGTTTTGCTTATATTTTTTGTAGGGGTTGTACTAAGTGAGTTGCCAAAAGTTATTAGAAGAATAAATCATAATGCGTTAATTTTCTGAATGCGGAAACAAAAAAGTCCATCACAACTTGGATTCACTGCTTATGATATCACTCGCCTTAATAAGGCAAAACAAAACGTTGCTGATAAACGGACCTTTATACGAATACACGCGGTTCTGTTGGTTGCACAGGGAAGCAATATCAGTATTGTAGCTAAACTTATTGACAAAAGCTTTCAGATCGTTTACCAATGGATTACCGCTTACCTGAACTGCCATCAGGTGGAAGTTCTTAAAGATGCATCCAGAACAGGTCGTCCTCTTGCAGCTCAGAATATTACAGATGAGCGTATCATTGGAGCGTTACGATGCAGTCCATTGGCATTAGGCTATCAAACCAATGTCTGGACAGTGGCTACTTTAGCCACATACTTAAATGATCTTTATGATTGTTCAATTAGTCCCCGAACCCTATACCGCTGCATGAAGCAAATAGGATTAGAGTGCAAACGTCCACGCTATGTGTATGAAGAAAAGGATATAAACCGTGCTCAGAAAAAAGGGCGATTGTCCGAAAGCTAAAACAGATGCCGGTTGGAGCGGTACTGCTCTTTGAAGATGAAACGATCCTGCGTCTTTTTCCAGGTTTACGCCGGGCATGGTCATTCAGTGGAGAACAGGCGGTAGTTGGCATTAGTGGCCGCAATGATCGGCGTGTACTATATGGTACGATTAATATGCACACCGGACATCGTATAGTGCATTGTTATCCGGATATGCGACAGAGAAGTTTCCACTCTTTTCTACATGTGCTGCGCCGTTGTTACCGGCATCGGCAAATATGGTTGATACTGGACAAAGCCGGATGTCACACAACACCTAAAAGCCAGGCATTGGCTGACATCCTTGATATCAAACTGATTTGGCTACCAACGCAATGCCCAGAATTAAATGCCATGGATCACCTGTGGCGACATCTTAAAACAAATGTTTCATCTAATCATCAGTATCGCAACATCGAAGAGCATGCTAAGGTTACTCAGGAATATATTCTTAAACTAACAAACCCACAAGCATTAAGCAAGGGCGGGATTTTATCAAAGAACTTCTGGTTACAATCTTTCTTCAAATAACTTTTGGCAACTCACTTAGTTTTAAGTGGCAATCGGACGTTAATCGTAGTTCCTTCATTTAACTTCGAGCTAATATTGAGTATTCCGCCAATTAAGTCGGCACGGCTGCGCATAGTTCTTACGCCTTGACCATCCTGTAAAAGCTTTTCACTTGGTATCCCTACGCCATCATCATTGATGGTCAGTGAAAACTGCTGAACATCGTACTGAATGATTATGCGAATGGATTTTGCCTGGGAATGTTTGATAATGTTATTGATAATTTCCTGTACGATTCTGAATAAAATGAATTCGGTTTGCGGATTCATCTTGCAGTAATTTCCAGTTAACTTAAAGTCGGTCAGGTAAGTGCCGATCTTGTTAATAGCTTCAACCTGGTTTTTTATGGCATCGATGATGTTGAACTCAGTGATATTTTCAGCATTGAGGTTGTGGGAAATCTCTCTGACGTCTCTTATTGCTTTTGTTATAAGCTCAAGAGCATCGTTGATTTTAGGCTGCAGCATTTCATTTTCTAACAACTGAGCCGTATGTAAGTTAACTTTTACGAGAGACAGCGTCTGACCTATATTGTCATGAAGTTCCTGAGAGAGATTGTATAAAGCAGTTTTCTTTTTTTCCTCAGCTAAGAGCAGGCTTTGTTTACTAAGTTCGTTTAATGCGGTAGTTCTGCCATTCTCTAAGTGAGTTGCCAAAAGTTATTTGAAGAAAGATTTTAACCAGAAGTTCTTTGATAAAATCCCGGCCTTGCTTAATGCTTGTGGGTTTGTTAGTTTAAAAATATATTCTTGAGCAACCTTAGCATGCTCTTCGATGTTGCGATATTGATGATTAGATGAAATATTTGTTTTAAGATGTCGCCACAGGTGATCCATGGCATTTAACTCCGGGCATTGCGTTGGTAGCCAAATCAGTTTGATATCAAGGGTGTCAGCCAATGCCTGGCTTTTAGGTGTTGTGTGACAT
>CAXSIE010000523.1:0-274 GCA_964237295.1 uncultured Flavihumibacter sp.
TGGTAAGATACACTACCATCCATTCTGAAATAATCGGGCAGGCTGTTTTTTGAATTATCAAAGACATACCACGGAGATCTTTTTGCCTGGTATTGATAACCGAGTGAAATGCCAAATCCATTGAGAGCCCCGTTATCAAATCTATAATTCAGCCATGCATTTTGAATGTGCCGGGTAGACCCTGCTACCTGGTTACCGATTACTTTAGGATCACTGTCCTTTGTAGTCTTTGCTTCCGTATATGCATAGTTTATAATCACATCAAGGTTACGCA
>CAXSIE010000523.1:325-1032 GCA_964237295.1 uncultured Flavihumibacter sp.
TCTACTTCAACGCCCTTTGTTTTTTGTTGCCCGGACTGGCGGCTGTATGGCTGGCCGGTTGAAGCATTTATATGAGCAAGATCTGCTGTTAACACATTGTCGCGCGTGATCTGGTAAACGGAAATGCCTGAATTCCATTTCCCATTCATCCAGTCTTTTTTTAAGCCGAGTTCAAGGTTGGCACCTACAATAGGTTCAAAACTTTTACCCTGCCAGTCTGATCCGTAATTTTCCATGAACGACTGATCGGATACAAAATACACTGAGGTGTTTTTATCAATAGAATAACTAAGGCCAACACGCGGGGTGATGCGGCTCTTTGTGTAAGAACCGGAATATACATCGCCGGTTTTTAATGTTGTGTACCTGCCGGCAAGGGTTAGACGTAACTGGTTGTTAAAAAAATTCAGTTCATCCTGCAGGTATAATCCCGTATAAGCATTGTAATAATGAAGGCCTCTTTCTCTTAATGATTTTGTTCGGTCGAATTTATTAGATAGCGGTGACACGCCGTAAACTGGTTTGTAAATATTGAATGGTTGCGTACCCAGCGTTGCAGACTGCGTCCAGTCATGGTAGTAATCTTTGTTACTCATATCAACCCCCGCCAGTATTTTATGCACCACTTTTCCCGTGGCCGCTTCACCCGTTACAAACATCTGCCCCATTTTACTTATCCCCAGGACGTCCCAACTGCTGATTGACCT
>CAXSIE010000523.1:1042-3723 GCA_964237295.1 uncultured Flavihumibacter sp.
ATCAGGCTGTCATTACCCGGTACAAAACCATTGGGATAGGCAAGCCACATACTCATGCCCTGCTGCTGGTAATTGAAATAAGCCGCCTGTGCGGTAAACTTCCAGTCGCTGTTTATTTTATGTTCAAGAATAGCGAGTATGCTTCGATCGTTCATATTAGTGGGTGGCAATGACGCCTCTGCATTGGTAAAGTTCCTGGGCAAATCGGCATACCCTTTTTTAGAAAAAAGATAATTGGATCCGATGATATTTACCTGTGAAAATTGTTGCGTGTATTCAAGCGTTAAGCTGGTTTTATCATCCACCAGGTATTTTAAAACGGGTGCTATGGTGTACCTGTTGTTGAAATCAAACGCGCGTTGCGAGCCTTTCAACTGGCCCATTACGTTTAAGCGGTATAATAATTTACCATCGCTTGATAATTTGCCATCCAGGTCAACGGCCGCCCTGTATAAATCAAAACTGCCCAGGGAAATATTTACCTCTCCTTTGGTGCTGCCACTAGGCTTTTTGGTAACCACGTTATAAAAACCGCTGGGATCTCCGTTAGCGAGCATAAAACCAGCCGGACCTTTTACAAATTCAATGCGTTCCACCATGCTCATGTCTTCTGTTAGCGGTCCCCAGGTAGTGGAAACATTCATGCCATTTCTGAATGCGCCAACATTGCTGCCACGCATGGTGATACGTGCGTAATTATCCCAGTGCTCCACTCTGGAAGCGCCGCTTACATTACGTGTTACGCCTTCCAGCATATCAAAGATCTGCTGGTCATTAATGGTTTTACTGGTAAGCACCTGTATGTTTTGCGGAATATCAAGTATCGGCGTTTGCAACCTTAATGAATTGGAAATGCGGTTGGTTTTAAAATTGTTTTTGTTGCCCAATACCACCACTTCGTTCAGCTGTTTGTCTGATAAAACAAGTTTGATTTCCACGCTGCTTGTTTTGTCATTTTCCACCTGTACATACTGCTCCACATCTTTGTAACCTACAAGGCTTACTACAATGGTCTGGCTTCCTGCCTGTACATTTTTAAGGTTGAAGGCGCCTGTATTGTCTGCAACCGTGAAGCGATTCTTATCTTTCAAAATGATTGTTATTCCTTCCGCAGGTTTGTTGTCCGATGTGATCACTTTCCCCGAAATAATCCCTCTTTGCAAATTCTGCGCTGTAACATTTGTTACGCTTACTATCGTTATTAGAAGTAGGCCAGCTAACTTTTTCATATTCCTCATAAGTTTATTTTGATAGGCGCATCATGGAAAAACTTTTACACGCTGAAATGAATCGTAATAAAAAAGAAACCATTAACGGCCCTCATGTTCTTTTATAATTGCTGCTGCGAAGTTATTTGTTGTTGAACCGGATGACTGTCAGAATCGGGAAAGAAATTTACGAAAAGGGGAAACTGAATGGGAATGTTTATTGTTACTAAAAAGCAACGCTGCATTGCGGAACAATGCAGCGTTGCTTTTTGCTGGAAAGAAAAGTCGTGTATGCTACTTCCATATTTTACCACCAAAAACTATTATGGGTATAGACCGAGCTGGGTCAACAAGTCCAGGTTGTCAAAGAAGTCCTGCTCTTCCACAATAATTCCGTTTTCCATACGGGCTATCGTTGATCCTTCTACTGTTGCCGTTTTACCTGTGGCGGGTATACCAAAAAAGTCACCTGTATGTACTCCTGTAAATTTCCAGTGCTTTGTAATTTTGTCGCCCTGGCCGAATATTTCAGTAATAGTAAATTTAATTTTGGAGAACCCGGTGATGTAGTTCGCATAATAAGCCCTCGCACTATCAATACCTACTATATCAGTGGGTTTTGAATGGAAAATTACATTCTTGTCAAAATTGGTGGTATTGAAAAGGTCCAGTTTCCCTTCATTAATAATGGCATCCCAAACAGTGGTGTACTTTTTAATGTTAGCCGCCACAGTAGGGTCTGATACCGTTTCTTTTTTGCAGGATGTTATTGTTAAAAAAAGAAGGCCGATTACCAGGGTCGGGATAGTTAAAAGTGTAGTTTTCATTTTATAAGTTTTAGTTTCTTTTAATGGTGTAAACTTACATAGCTGGCAGGAAGGTTTTATGCAGGTAAGGACGAAGGCAGGTTACAATTGTCCGAATCAGGGGAATAATTACCGGAGAACAGCGGGAGGTTTATGGCTGCTATTTTTTTACCCAACGGATAATTTGCACTATGCGGCTTTGGATGCTTTGAATTCAAAGAAAATATGGGTGCCATTATTGTTTTCTTCTTTCATAATGCCGCCTAATTGTTGTGTAAGCAGGGAGATGAGTTGTCCGCCGAAGCCGGTGCCGTTGATGGTGCCGCTTTTGCCCACACCATTATCGGAAACGTGCATTTGCAGATTGCCATTGGCTGTTTGCTCTAATTTAATCTGCACTTTGCCGTTTCTTCCATCCGGGAAAGCATATTTAATGGTGTTGGTGAGCAGTTCGTTTACAATAAGGCCGAGTGGCACAGCCGTATCCACATCTACATTCAAGGTATTCATAGCACATTCCACCTGTACCCTTTTGTGTGCACCGAAGGAATCCAGTATGCTATCGCTGAGGTTAATGAAATAGTCTTTCATTTCAATAGCGCCGAGGTTTTCGCCCTGGTAGAGTTTCTGGTGAACAATACCGATGGATTGTACTCGATTCTGGCCT
>CAXSIE010000524.1:0-3710 GCA_964237295.1 uncultured Flavihumibacter sp.
ATAGCCATCTTTTCAATCAAGAAAAATACAGTAGCTATAGCTATCAGCACAGGTATAAAACAAATGACACCAAAAACCTCTATCAAAGAAAATGGCAACAGTACAAAAAATACGATAAGCGAAAAGTGAATATACAAACTGTATGTAACTGGGAATACAGTGTTCTTAATGCGTTCGCATTTACCCATTGCATCGCATAGTCGTGTAAGGGTTCTGTCTATTTCAACCTGCTGGTAAGCGTTTATCCAGCCGTTCTCCAAACCTTGCTGTATATCGTGACCATGCAATTCCAGTAAGGCATTGGGGGCATTGCTATAATTTTTTACATGTTGAATATCTCTTTTTACAAGGTATTTATCAAGCCCTTCCATTGCTTCCTGGTTACGAAGGCTGCGGCTTAAGCTATAACACCATGCTATTTGCCGTTTTATAAAACGTTGCTTAAAAAAGAAAAGCTCATCGCCCTGGTAAGCTTCTTTGCTCAGGGTTTTAATCTGCCGCCCGAGTGTGCGGCTTTCATTTACAATAGCTCCCCAAACTGTTCTTGCTTCCCACCAGCGGTCATAAGCCTGGTTGCTTCTGAAACCGAGCAGCAGCGATATAACCGTGCCCATTATCATAGGCACGGAAAGCGGCAGCGAAATTTCTGACAGATCAAAAAACGAATGCTCTATTGCTACCGCCGCTGCGTATATAGTTATTACAGCCAGTTCTACTTTTATTTTGCCGAAGATGTACTTAAGCGGAATATTTTTTCTTAATAACATTTATAGTATGTTTATGAATAAACTAATTGCCGGTTTTATTGTGAGGCCTGTTGCAGCAATTGTAATCGCCCGGTACCATTGAGCAATGCTGACAAATGCTGATATGTTGCAAACGAGCCTTCATTTATTGACACCTTATGCAAAGGCGCTTTGCATTTTTTTAAATAATACATTATATTTTCTGATTGCTCCAGCGGTTGCCTGTAGCGGTAATCTGAAAGCATGTAAACCGCATCAATATTATTACCCTCTATAAAGTTGTTGAAATAGCGTGAAGAGCTACAGTAAATAAAGTCGAACGCAATCTTTTCAACAGAACCACTGTATTTATTTTGCAACAATTGAAGCGCTTCCATAAAATTTGCCGGAACGGTATGGTAAGGTTTGTTTTGCTTAATAAAAAGTAAATCGCTTATAGAAGTTGGCAAGCTTATTAAATGCACAACATGTATGGTAAGCAATTTGCTTTTGGCATTCTTTACAATATCGTGAACGGGTCTTAAAGATTGTACCGTAAAATCGGTTGGCAGTAATACATTTTCCATAATTTATAATTTTACTGCAAGCTGCAACATCAAAATAAAAAACAGGTAAGCGTTTGGTAAGAACTGCTTAAAAATGTGGTAAGAAAACGGTAAGAATAACAAATAAAGAATCGAAAAGAACCAGTGAGTGACACAACGATGCTGAAGAAATAAATTGTACCTCCCAAAAAAATAAAAAAGATAGACTTTTTTAAGCCGTTTCTTTAGGAAGTTTTACTAATACTTCAGTTCCTTCCCCCTCTTTGGAAGAGATGTTGATAACGCCATTATGGAGTTTGATTATATTTTGCGCCAGTGGTAGGCCAATGCCGTAACCTTTAGAACTTTTTACATTAGAAGCCCTGAAAAACGGATCAAAAATATACGGCAGATCATGCTGTGGTATGCCAATGCCTTTGTCTTTTATAATGAAAATTACTTGTTTGTCAGATGTGGCAAGCGCCAGTATTACATGATCGCCGGTAGAATACTTGCAGGCATTTAAAACAATATTGGATATACATAATTCCAATAAGTGAAAATTACCTTTAATAGCGAGGTGGGTAATGTGAGCAGGTTGCAGGCTACGATCGATTATAACACTGCAATCGGGGTAGATGCTGGAGGCAATTTTTTGCACATTTTGCAATAGTTCGTTTACTTTAACGGCTTCAAAAGACAGGCTGCCCGTAAAACCTGATTGCGCCAATTCCAGTAAGCTTTTAGTAAGGTTTTTCAGCTTTCCCGACTGCGTTAGTATTACCTGCAAACCTTGCTGATACTGTTCTGCTGTTCGGGTTTTAGACAAAGCAAATTCTGCTTCGCCCATTATAACGGTTAAAGGTGTATTTAATTCATGCGAAGCATTGCTTACAAAGTTGTTTTGTGTTTCAAAAGATGTTTCGAGCCGGCTTAACATATTATTGAATGTATTGCCGAGTTCCGTTATTTCATCGTTCCCTTTTTTTATAGTGAGACGTTCATGAAGGGATGTTGCGTTAATATTTTTTACTTTTTTAGTAATGTTGCGGATAGGCATCAATATCTGTTTTGAAAATAATACCCCTGCGGTAAAAATGACGATAGTGGAAAAAAGATTAGCGGTAATGAGTATTGCTTTTAAACTCAACAGAAAATTACGGGCATACGTATGTTCAGCAGATATAATGACGGCATAATCACCATTATCAGTGGAATAAATAATGCCTTTAAAAAAATGATAGCCCTTTCTGTAAGAAGCGTTTTTACTGGCAACGATATCATTCAAAAAGCGGGGAGGAAAATTTACATGTAAACCCTTTAGGGACAGGTTTTGCAGGGAATCTATTTTTATAATATACTCCTTTTCCTGGGGCAGTTGTTGCAGGTGTTGGTTTCTTATCTTTTCATAAGTTGCTGCACTTTCATTATCCGCATCAAGGTTTGCTTTTGCTGCAATGGTAGCCCTTAGTTCAAGGCGACTATAAAAATCCTGGAAAGCTTTTTCATTGGCAAAATAATATATGGCGCAGCTTAAGGCGATTATAATTAAGGTGCATACTAGGGTAAACAGTAACGCTATTTTAATTTGAATCTTCATTATAAACCTCTTTGAGTATATAACCCATGCCTGTAACGGTATTGATGAGTTTTACGGGGTTACCTTTATCTAGTTTTTTGCGCAGGTAATTTATATAAACATCTACCACTTTAGTGTTAAGATTAAAATCGTAACCCCACACTTTTTCAAGTATTTCCATTCTTGATAAAACCTTACGGGGGTTACTTAAAAAATATTCCAGCAAACGAAATTCTGTTGCTGTAAGTTCTACAGGTACGTTGCTTCGGGTTACTGATTTTTCGTCTAAATCTAAAATTACATCAGCAAAGGTTAGTGTGTTATTTGATGGTTGAAGGGTTGCGTTTTCATTCTTGGGTTGATGCCTTCTTAAAAGGGAGCGGATACGGGCAAGGAGTTCCGCTAATTTAAATGGTTTAGTCAGGTAATCATCAGCGCCGCTATCAAGTCCCATTACAATATTATCCGTTGCGCCAAGTGCTGTAAGCATAAGAACAGGCGTGGTTATCTCCTGTTGCCTGCATCGTTTGCAAAGTTCCAGGCCGTTTATTCCCGGAAGCATCAAATCAAAAATAAAAAGGTCGTATTTAAAGGAGTTGATGTACTCCCATGCCATGGTGCCATCCATTGCCACAGCAACTTCATAGTCCTCTTCCTCCAGCGATCTTTTAATAAAGGAGGCTATTTCAGGTTCATCTTCTACTAACAAAAGGCGCATGTTACTAACTTAACGTGAATACTGGATTAGCATAAGAAAAGGTTGGCAGAATAATGGTGTAAGATAAAGTGACAAAACAATTTTTAACACTTATTAATGCCAACCTATGTCACCTCAATTTAGTGAAAATCTGCTTGTCAAAA
>CAXSIE010000525.1:0-3018 GCA_964237295.1 uncultured Flavihumibacter sp.
AAGATAATTTACGATGCCAATAAGGTAATTCAGGCTTCCGCATCCTTAACTGATAAGGGTTATGCCAGTGGCCTCATCGGACATGCAACCGTATTTAAAGCACTATCCCTGGGAGCGATGGCTATGTTCTGGGAAAAGATTCCGGCAGCCAATGGCACCAATGTTAGCTTTATTACCAATACGGAAGGGTTTACTAAAGCCATTGCTTCAATTGACAGTGCCCTGGGTATTATTGCTGCCAATCCGATCAGTGCTGGTTTCACCGCCAACGTTCCGTCCGGTCTTGACATAGTTAATACTTTACAGGCGCTCAAAGCCCGTTATTCCTTGTTTACAAACAATTATGCCCAGGCGCTAACCGCAGCTACCGCTGTGGACCTGACTAAAAAGTCTACGTTTAATTTTGAAGCGGCCAATCCAAATCCGATCTATGATGTTGCCGGTTCAAATTTTAATGTTTACCAGCCGGTAGATTCTACGATGGGATTACCATTAAGCTTGCGGCCTGATCTTGCCGATAAGCGGGTACCGTTTTACATGGTGCTGAGTGGTTCTCCTGCTTCGCGTTTTTTGATAAAAGGATTCAGCTCAGCTAGTGCGATCGCTTTTCCTGTTTATCTTCCCGGTGAAATAACGTTGATCAAAGCAGAAGCTTATGCCCGCCAGGCTGCTCCTGACTTAATTAATGCTACGGCTGAACTAAATAAAATAGTGACTAAAAAGCCCGCAGCAGATCCCTTTGGTGTAGGAGCTGATCTGCCAGCGGTTAGCGGAACATTAACTGCTGCGCAATTACTGGATCAGATTTATCTTAACCGTTGTGTTGAGTTGTATATGTCCGGACTGAAGTTACAGGATATGCGGCGTTTCGGAAGGCCCATTACTGAGAGGACGCGTAATTTGATGCCTTATCCTTTCAGGGAAAGGGATAACAATCCGAATACACCGATCGATCCAACGTTTTAATTTTAACGCAGAGAACAGCCAAGAGGAAGAAACACAGAGGCCGCAGAGAAGGTACTCTGCGGCCTCTGTGTTAAAAAAAAGTCCTGTTAAGATCTATAAACTTAAGAATAGCATCATAAACTGATTGCAATTCCGAGGAACTAATACAATAAGGCGGCATCAGATAAACAGTATTGCCAAGCGGACGCATATAAATGCCTTTTTGCAACATGTATGTTGTAATTTCCTGACTGATATTATTCAGGTAATTATAATTTTCTGAATTATATTCAAAAGCAATGATGGTTCCCAGGCATCGGGCATTAATAACACCTGGATATTTTTTCAGTTCCTCATTAAATAAAATATTATGCCGGCAAATAGAGGCTATGTTTAATTTACAGGACTCTTTTTGCAATAAGTCGAGGCTTGCCAAAGCTGCAGTACAGGCTAAAGGATTTGCAGTAAAGGAATGACCATGAAAAAAGGTTTTTAGTTTGTCTTGACTTAAAAAAGCATCCACGATTTTTTGTGTGCATGCAGTAACGCCCAGCGCCATGGTACCTCCGGTAAGTCCCTTTGACAAGCAAATAATATCCGGCTTTGTTTTCATATATTCGCTTGCAAAGAGCCGTCCTGTTCTTCCGAATCCGGTCATCACTTCATCTGCAATACAAATGATATCATTTTGCTGGCAGGTAAAAATCAGTTCATCCATCAATACGGCATCGTACATTTTCATTCCGCCGGCGCCCTGTAACAGGGGTTCGTAAATAAATGCTGCCGTATGTTTCGCATGAAGCCGGATACTTTCTTTGAGCGCACTTAAATTTTCCGTGTCAGGTGTATCAATAAAAATAACATCAAATAATTTATCCTGGAAGGCGGCGGTAAAAATGCTGCGGTCGCTTACGCTCATGGCGCCGAATGTATCTCCATGGTACGAGTTTCTGAATGCAAGTATTTTTGTTTTTTCCGATGGCTTACCTGTAGACCTGTTCCACCAATACTGCAGCCCCATTTTTACCGCCACTTCCGTTGAAGTGGAACCATTGTCGGAATAAAAAATTTTTGAAAAGTTTCCTGGTAAAATTTGTATAAGCCTCTCTGCCAGTTCCACGGCTGGCTGGTGTGTAAACCCGGCAAAGATTACCTGTTCCAACAGTAGCGCCTGTTGGTAAATTTTTTCTGCGATATAGGGATGCGCATGCCCATGTATGTTTACCCACCAACTGCTGATGGCATCTATATAGCGGTTGCCGGTTTCATCAATAAGATACACTCCTTCACCTTTTACAATAGGTATGGGTGCAGGAGCAGCTAACGAAGTAAAAGGATGCCAGATATATAACTTGTCTTTATCTTTCAGTGATTGCATAGGAGGCATAAAATTATATGTAAATTCATACAAAATTCCAATATGCGGATCACCGGGGTTATTATATTCCTTTTGAGTGGATTTTTTTTTATGATAGGATGTGATAATAATTCTAACAGGCGGATACTAAAAGTTATTAAAGATTCGGTTCACCATCAAAAAACTCCAGATACTGATACCGCAAATTTCGATAGCTGTTATGAAGATTTTTTCATAGGGCTTCCCAGGTTCAATGATTCAGGCAGCGCTTCCCTGGTATGGAGTACAGGTAAAAGAAAAAGCCTGACTCAATTTTTTAAAGATGAGTTTATGAGTCCCGTTTCGCAATATGGAAAAAAGGATCTGGATGGAGATGGTATTACCGAACTTATCATTTTTAATTACACGGGAGGTGCGCATTGCTGCGATGAATATTATATTTTTAGTCAGAAGAATGAACACGAGTTCAAATATACCGCACATATTATGGGCGGACAAGCCTGTATAGAAGCAGCCACTAACACGATCAACTATTCTTTCAGCGAGACTTTCGGTTATTTCTTTAGTTGCTATGCCTGCGGATTTTTAGATAGTTCGGGCACATTTAAAACCATGCGTGAGATCCGGTTAAAATATAACAAAGCAAAATTGGAAGTGATCACTTATGATTCCCTGTCATCCAAGCAGAATATTACCAACCTGCAAGTTTTAAAAAA
>CAXSIE010000525.1:3028-3696 GCA_964237295.1 uncultured Flavihumibacter sp.
CTCATGGATAATGGATGGAGGAAAGAGTTCGCGATCAATCTTGCTATCTGGCATTATAATCATAACAAGAACTGGAAGCAGACCAAAAAGCTGTTTGATGATTATTATACTTTTAAAGATGCACCCAAGGTATGGAAAGAATTTTACAGTACGATGGTTGATGCGGGCAAAGAGAACAGCTTTTGATAATGGTTAATTATTAATGATGAATGATGAATGGTTAGTGTGTTAAATTTTTTATATTTCATAACCCCATACCTCATACCCCATACCTCATACCTTCCCCGTGCAACGCTTTTCTCCAATCCCTTGTCAATCCACAGCAATACAACCGATGATTGATCAGCTTAAGTTAGTAAAAGATTGTTTGAAAGGTAAGCGCGACGCGCAAAAGCAATTGTATGAACGTTATGCCGCTGATATGCTGGCCGTATGTTACCGTTATACAAAGTCAACTGCGGATGCGGAAGATGTTTTGCAGGATGGATTTGTAAAGGTATTTACCCATTTGCATCAGTTTAAAGCAGACGGCGAACTCGGCGCCTGGATACGACGGATCATGGTTAACACAGCGATCAATTATTTAAAGAAAAACAGCCGCTACCAGTCGGAACTTGCCTTCTCTGACCTCTCCATGCACCCGGTTCATTTTGATAACCCGGAAGTAC
>CAXSIE010000526.1:0-3693 GCA_964237295.1 uncultured Flavihumibacter sp.
AATGCTGCACCTCAAAATGATTTCGCAAACGGACTTTCATCTCAGCAAACTTATTCTTCTATCTCAGCTACCAATGTAGACCGGATTGATGAGATTGTAAAGGACCTGGCACATGACAGTTATTCATTGAGCTTTGATCAACCGCTACCATCAGCAGGCATCACAAGAAGCGGTTACGGTACCGACAGTTATATTGTTTACGCTTCAGCCAATTCTGCCTACTTCAACAGCCGGGACTACCAGTTGAGAGTGCCCATCTGGAAAATACCAGCCAAGGTGCACCCTTCATGTCCTGCTTTTGGTCCGAATATTATCATAGCAAGAAAATTTCAGGAGCTGACTCAAAAAGCAGATCCAGCTAAATATGGCGCGCTTCAGAATATTCAGCTTACAAACGGTGGTTCCCTTTTGATGGATAAACAGCAGACTGCCGCATATTTTGATTTCAGGGCAGATAAGATTGATGATATGCTCAGAGGCCTTGATCCCGCAAAATTCATTTTGCTGAATGATGCCTCCAGTCCCAGTGGTTTGTTCAACAGGAATTTTTACGGATACGCTGACCTGAATGATAAAGTTTTTACACTCTATAAAAAGAACCTGAAAGATATTTTAAGGCCTAAATATATCGGTTGCTATGATAATGAAATAATAAAAATCATAAAAGAAAGATTTCAGGCATTAAGTCCGGTTTTATCAAGGAACCTGAATATTACCCCTTTATCTGATGTAAGGAATGCCGCTGTTACGCTTTCTTTCTGATAGTGATAATATTACACCCTGAAACATCCAACAAACCCCAACCTAGGTATCCGGTTAATACCGGATACCTATTTTTACAATTCAAATTTGATATATGCCGCTAAAGCACAAGTTCTGTTATGTACTGGCTGTACTGCATCTGGCAATGGTGGTTTTATTTGCCGCTCATTATGCAGACTGGGGCACTAACAATAAGTGCATGACAGCCCTTACAACAACAGGTCATTTTACCGGAAGTAATAATATCTTCAGTTTTTTTGCACCTTCTCTTTCCGATCAACCTTTTGTAGTATACGATGTAAAGGATACAACAGGTAAAAATCATATAGTTGATTTGTCAGGCAGATCGAACGATTTTTCAAACAGGGTAAATAATATATATGGTTATCTCACGATACCCGAAGCCCGGTTACTTATTTCTGCAAGCCTGGCAAAATTTGTAATGAACCAATGCCCCTCCGCGGAAAAAGTGAGGATTGCCATGGTGGTTCAGAAAATACCTACCATAAATGAATTTCGTAACGGCGAACGAAACCAATGGCATTTCTGGTTTCACCGTGATTTTCAAAAGAATCAGTCGCTTGCAGTAATACCTTAATAAGAAAATAATGAAAAAGATTTTATATAATATCAGGCAGTATTTTTTTCAACAGGTTCCACCTGAAACCCTTGCGTTTTTCAGGATTGCCATAAGCGCATTTGCACTCATTCAGATTATGGTTTTGCTGCCAGACTGGATGTGGCTTTACGGGCCAGACGGCATGATACCATGGGAACTAAGTGAACCTTTGTCTACCAACCAGATGCCAACACTTGGTAATGTGCACTCGCTTTTGTCCTGGACCCATATTTCCGCCAGCGGTGTGCTGTACCTGGTTACAGTAACATACATACTTTCTTTAATTGGTTTACTGATGGGTTATAAAACGCACCTGATGGGTTTTCTTGCAATGCTCATGCAAAGCCTTATAAACACTACCGGGCATTTCACGGCTTATGGCGTAGAAACCTTTCTCCATATTGCCTTGTTTTATTGCATGGTGCTGCCTGTAGGTGTCAAATGGTCTGTTGATAGCCGCAATAAAATTTCAAAAATTCCGGGTTACCTGGTAACATTAAGTGTCAGGCTGATACAGTTGCATCTTTGTATCATGTATTTGTCGTGTGGTTTTGAGAAAGCCTGCGGCATCCAATGGTGGAATGGTGATGCCATCTGGATTGCCATGCAGCAGGACCAGTTTCATAAAATAAATATTGACTGGATGGCTCAATTTCCTTTGCTGCCTAAAATGCTTTGCTGGAGTACTATTATGATCGAAGGCTTATATCCCTTGGGTATGCTTTGGAAAAAAAGCAGGAAATTCTGGATTATCAGTATAATAAGCATGCATGCATTTATAGCCATCTTTTTAGGATTACAACTATTTGGCTTACTCATGATTTTAATGAATGTTTCAGTTTTTGGTGCAGGCCTCTTCAAAAATAAAAGTCGTCCGGATAAATTTATAGTGCATGGTTTGAGGGTTGTATGAACCTTTTAGCCTTTCTAGCTTAAAAATCACGTAAACATTTATCAATTCCTTTTGCCCAGAAAATTCCCAGTTCTTTTGCTCCCTTTTCATTCGGGTGCAATAAAAAAATGCCGGCATTCCCTTTTTCTTTTTGAAACAAGGTTATCGCATTCTTTTTAAAGTATTCAAAAGCATCTTTATCACCTGAAAATACACGGTGAGGATTATTGGAGCTATAAGTTATAACCAGTTTGTCTAACACAGGGAAGTAAGCCTGCAACCTGTTTAACCCTTCTTCCATATAGCGGGAACGGTTATACGTATTAGGACTATACCAGATAGGACGATGAAGTATAAACTTGCTGCCAGGGTATTTATACAGCAGTGTGTCTATAATTGCCTTTAGATTTTTTTCATAAGAAGCTGGTGATAGAGGGGCGCCGTTGGGTCCTGATATGGCACTGTCATTGGTTCCGAGGATAATGGAAAATACAAGGGTGGCATCTTTTTGATTCCTGTATAAATCCGCTCCCTTTATAACGCTTGGAAATAATTTATCGGTAGCGGGCAGAAAATCAACCGTAGTGGCACCGCTTACTCCCTGGTTGCTGAAGCTCAGCGTTCCGTAGTTATTTTGTTCCTGCAACCATGCCATAGTGTGAACCGGAGGTGCCTCAGTTGCCGGGTCTTTAAGTCCGGCTCCATGAGTGATGCTGTTACCGATAAAAACTATAAAATAGTTCTTTGATTGACTGAATAAGGAAATTGCAATCGTTAAGCAAATACAGGAAAGGGTCAGTTGTTTTTTTAGCATATTTCAAGGTTGATTTTTTGGGACATGCTTTCCGATTTTCTCTACCTATGGTTACAAATACACTTAAACTTATAATACTACATCGTTTTATCCGGCTTTATGATCATACGCAACGACTGGTCTTTAGTAAAATATGCGATCATCCAGCTATAAAAAGTCCTGATCCTGTTACGATAAGTGATTAGTGACAGTAAATGAACAGCCATATCAGCCAGGCAAAAAATCCTTTAAAATGAAATTTCGGTCTTGGCAGATCAACTACCGCTTTATTCCTGCCTATGATAGCCATAGATCCTTTATCGTTATATAAAAAAGGTTTCAGTGGTTTGTTTTGTATAAGCAGGTTAAAGTTTTTGGCAAGGTTTAATCCATGCTGGATAGCCACCTGCGCTACCTGCGGATGACTATTGGGAAAGTGTTCGTCAGTAGTTTGCAGGCAGGTATCTCCGATAGCATAAATGTTATCTACTCCCAGAACTTTATTAAACTGATCAACCATCATTCTTTTTCCACGTCCATAGCTTGCTGCAGGAATTCCTTCAAAAATTTTAGCGGTTACGCCTGCCGCCCATATCAATGTTTTTGAAGCAATGGTTTCGCCGTTGG
>CAXSIE010000527.1:0-3691 GCA_964237295.1 uncultured Flavihumibacter sp.
ACATTATAGTAAATCACTCTTCGGCTCACAGCATTGAAAAAGCTGAAAAAGAAGTGAGTGAAATTATTGCGGAGGGTGGTTCCGCCATCCGCTACCAATGCGATGTGAGCAAGGAAGACGAAGTGCAAAAAATGTTTGCTGATACAATAGCACAATTTACTACGGTTGATATCCTGGTGAATAATGCCGGCTGGCAAAAGGATGCTCCTTTCCAGGATATGACACTGGAGCAGTGGAACCAGGTGATCGGGGTAAATCTTACCGGCCAGTTTCTATGTTCAAGAGAAGCTATCCGGGAATTTTTAAGAAGAGGGATTGACACTTCCCGGTCTGTAGCCGCAGGTAAAATTATCCAGATGAGCAGTGTTCATGAAGTGATACCCTGGGGCGGCCATGCAAATTACGCGGCATCAAAAGGAGGTGTTATGATGCTGATGAAAACCCTAGCCCAGGAATTTGCAGGAAAAAAGATACGTATCAACAGTATTTGTCCGGGAGCCATACAAACCCCCATCAACAGGCAGGCATGGGAAACACCGGAAGCCCTCAATAAATTATTAACACTCATACCTTACCAAAGAATTGGTCAGCCGGAAGACATCGGGAAGGCTGCAGTATGGCTTGCCAGCGATGATAGTGACTATGTTACCGGCGCTTCTATTTTTGTTGATGGAGGCATGACTTTGTACCCCGGATTTGGCGATAACGGTTAATTTTAACGATTAATGATTAATGGTTAATTATCAATAATTAATGTTAGAGGGTATAACTTTAGACAACATTTAAAGATTGTATAAAGTGATACCTATCGTTAATCATTATCATTGATAATTAATCATTAAATTACCTCATGCTGGAGAAAGAAAGACTAAAGGAAAATAAAGACGGCGTTTTCCCATGGAAAAAATGGGGACCTTATGTAACGGATCGTCAATGGGGAACTGTAAGAGAAGACTATAGTGAAAATGGACAACCCTGGGATTACATTACGCATGATATGGCCCGAAGCAAAGCCTATAGATGGGGCGAAGAAGGCATTGCCGGCATATGCGATAAACAACAATTCATTTGTTTTGCGCTCGCACTATGGAACAAAAAAGATCCTATTATTAAGGAAAGATACTTCGGACTCACAAATCCTGAAGGTAATCATGGAGAAGACGTAAAAGAACTGTATTACTACCTGGATTCAACTCCAACGCACTCCTATATGAAGATGCTTTATAAGTATCCGCAACAGGAGTTTCCCTATTCAACGTTGTTAGAAGAGAACAGGAAGCGCAATAAAATGGAAGGTGAGTTTGAATTAATAGATACCGGCATCTTTAATGAAGATAAATATTTTGACGTTTTTGTTGAATATGCAAAAGCCGACGCTGACGACATTCTGATTAAAATAAGTGTACATAACCGTGGCGGCGAAGATGCGCCTGTTAGCGTGATGCCAACAATATGGTTTCGCAATACCTGGGCCTGGGGATACGACGATTACAAACCGGTAATGATGCCTTCAGACAATGGTGGGATCAGTATTGACCATAACAAATCAGGTATTTCACAATTATACCTTGATAAAAAAACCAGCTTATTATTTTGTGATAATGAATCGAACAACCGAAGATTATACAACACAGGTAACTCACATGCCTATACCAAGGATGGCATCAATGAATTTATTGTAAATGGTGAAACGAAGGCGGTAAACCAGGATAAAGGAACAAAAGCAGCAGCTCATTATGATATAATTATTAAGGCCGGTCAGTCAGAAACTATTAAATTAAGGTTGAAAGCTAATACGATAACAAATGCCTTTGAAGACTTTGATGAAATCTTCAATGACCGTATACGGGAAGCTGATGAATTCTATGCTGAGCTTAATAAGGATTTGATTACCGAGGATGAAAAGGCGGTGCAACGCCAGGCTTTTGCAGGCATGTTATGGAGCAAACAGTTTTATTTTTACGATGTGAACCTGTGGATAAAAGGCGATCCCGGACAACCTGCACCCCCGGAGCAACGCAAAAAGAATGGCCGCAACTACAACTGGAAACATTTAAATAATTATGACATCATATCGATGCCCGATAAATGGGAGTATCCATGGTATGCTTCCTGGGACCTTGCTTTCCATTGCATTTCCTTTGCAATGATAGATGCGGGATTTGCAAAAAACCAACTCCTGTTACTTACAAAGGAATGGTATATGCATCCAAACGGTCAGTTGCCGGCATACGAATGGTCGTTTGGTGATGTAAATCCGCCGGTACATGCCTGGGCAAGCTGGAGGGTATTTAAAATTGACCAGAAAAGTAATAATGGAAAAGGAGATATTCCGTTCCTGGAATCAGTTTTTCACAAACTGGTGATAAATTTTACGTGGTGGGTTAACCGGAAAGATGCTACCGGCAATAATATCTTCGAAGGTGGTTTTTTAGGACTGGATAATATTGGTGTGTTTGACAGAAGTGCGCCATTGCCTACGGGTGGTGAAATAGAACAATCTGATGGCACCAGCTGGATGGCGATGTATTCGCTGAACCTGATGCGGATATCGCTGGAGCTTTCAAAAGACAACCCTGTTTACCAGGACATGGCCTCTAAATTTTTTGAACATTATTTATACATCGCCGGAGCCATGGCTGATATGGGGAACCAGGGTATTGGTTTATGGGATGAAGAAGACCAGTTTTTTTATGATGTATTAAAATTACCTCAAAAAGAAGGTACTAAAATAAAAGTTCGCAGCGTGGTGGGACTGATACCCCTGTTTGCTGTTGAAGTGATTGACCATGAATTGCTGGAGGCCCTCCCAAAATTTGCCGAACGGTTAAGGTGGTTCCTGGATTACCGCCCCGACCTGGCAAAGCTGGTATCCAGATGGGAAGAAAAGAATTCCGGTGAAAAACATTTACTGAGCTTATTACGTGGCCACCGGATGAAAAAAATATTACAGCGCATGCTGGATGAAAGTGAGTTCTTTAGTGATTATGGAATTCGTTCTCTATCAAAATATCATGAGGAGCATCCTTATGAATTCTGGCTGGATGGCACACGTTTAAATGTTCAGTATACTCCTGCCGAATCCACTTCAGGAATGTTTGGAGGTAATAGCAACTGGCGGGGTCCTATCTGGGCGCCGGTAAATTTTCTCCTCATAGAAAGCCTGCAAAAATTTCATTATTATTATGGTAATGATTTCAAGGTGGAATGCCCTGCACGAAGCGGTGTTTTTTTAACCTTACAGCAGGTGTCGGAAGAAATTTCCAAACGCCTGAGCCAGATATTTCTAAGAGATAAAAACGGTAACCGTGCTTACCTGGCAGGTAATGAAAAGTTACAGAAAGACCCTTACTTCAAAGATCATCTCTTGTTCTATGAATATTTTAATGGCGATAATGGCAGCGGCTTAGGCGCTTCTCATCAAACCGGCTGGACGGGTTTAATTGCAAAGATAATACAGTTGAAAAAAGCATAGCAGTTTTAGCTTGACAGTGTTTTCTATAAGGAATTGAGGTTAAGAATTATTATAAACCTTTATAACCGGCTCCCTAAGCGCAGTTGCAGCATCACTGCAATAAAAAAATATAACATCAGCAATGGCTTCCGGTTTTACCCAGCTATTAAAGTCGGCATCCGGCATTGAACTGCGATTGATGGGTGTATCAATCGTACCCGGAACTACCACACTGGC
>CAXSIE010000528.1:0-1673 GCA_964237295.1 uncultured Flavihumibacter sp.
ACTCGTGATGTTAACACATTCCGCAAACGATTGCACCTAACGGCAATTATTGCGCTCTGTCTGCCCATGGCTTCGTTTGCCGGGTTACCAGACAAAAACCTTCCCAAGGGAACCACTGCAGTTTCCGCTGCTTCTTCTCTTCTACACAAAAGAATTCCTTTTCAAACCATTACGGGAAAGGTTACCGATGCCAAGAACAACCCGCTGCAGGGCGTAACGGTCTTGGTTAAAGGAACAAAAATCGGCACTTCCACCGGTAGTAATGGAATGTTTTCGCTTCCAAATGCACCTCAGACGGGTACGCTGGTTTTCAGCTCCGCAGGTTTCGCCACCCAGGAAATTGCTATCGCAGGCAGATCCGGTTCTATTGAGATCGTTCTTGCAGAACAGGCTTCAGCTTTGAATGAAGTAGTAGTAATCGGTTACGGAAGTGTTCAGAAAAAGGACCTGACAGGAGCCGTTTCACAAATCAAGGTTACGCAGCTTGAAAACGAAAATCCTAATAATGTTCAGGATGCCCTTAGAGGCAATATTCCGGGTTTGGCCATCAGCCAGACAAATACTGCTTCCGCCAAAGGCGGTGGTGATTTGCAGATCAGGGGCCAGTCAACTATCACTGCAGGAAATACCCCGCTAGTTGTGCTTGATGGTGTTATTTATCCCGGAGCATTGAGCGACATCAATCCAAATGATATAGCCACAATTGACGTGTTAAAAGATGCCAGTTCCGCAGCTGTTTTTGGTGCTAAATCTGCAAGTGGCGTAATATTGATAACTACTAAAAAAGGTAACAAGCCAAAACCCACCATCAGCATTAATTCCAACATTGGCTATGGTGAATTGGCAATGAATGAAAAATTATACGATGGACCGGGATTTATTGCATGGAGAAGCGATGTACTGAACAGCAGTATCGTAAATCATAAACCAGGTCAGTTTAATGATCCTACACAACTACCCGCAGGTGTAACGCTTGAACAATGGAAAGCGTATGATAACTCCTCACCTACAGCCGATCCTCTTGACATCTGGTTAACTCGATTGAAAATGTTTGCCATTGAAAAGGAAAACTTTAAAAAAGGAAGAACTACCAACTGGTACGACCTGATGTTCCAGAAAGGATTGCGCCAGGACCACACGTTAAGTGTTTCGGGTAAATCTGATGCAGTTTCTTACTACTTATCAGGCGGTTATACAAATAACAAGGGTGTTATCAAAGGAGATGATTTCCAGACTTTTAGGATACGTGCCAATGTTGAAGCAAAAATGGCAAAATACGCTATTGTTGGTATCAACATGCAATTTGCAGACAGGGATGAAAGCCAGGTTCCATATAACTGGGCACAAATGGTGAATGCCTCCCCTTATGGTGAAGTGTATAAAGCTGACGGAGTTACCATACGCGACAGCCCAAATGACGATCCGGGTAATAACGTCAGTCCGTTCCTTGATAACACTTATACCTCCCGGCTTCAAAAATACAATACGCTTTTTGGAAGTTTATATGCAAAGGGCGATCTGGGATATGGCTTTTCTTACCAGGTAAATTTCACTCCTAACTTCGAGTTTTACCGTTATTTTAATGGAGTTTCCGCAAAAGATTACGTGTACTCAGTGAGGGGCGGTATTGCAACCAGAACAACGCAGACCACCTACAACTGGCAGGTGGATAA
>CAXSIE010000528.1:1683-3679 GCA_964237295.1 uncultured Flavihumibacter sp.
CTTGCTAATGCGGAAAAATTCCAGTCGTGGCGGGAGCAGATGGATAACGAAGGATTCTCACCAAGTGACATTTTAAGCTATCATAACATCGGCGCAGGTATCAAACCGATCATCAGCAGTGACGATCAGTATAGTACCGGCGATGCCTTAATGGCCCGTTTGAATTATTCTTTTAAATCAAAGTATGTTCTCACCGCTTCGATCCGCAGGGATGGTTATTCCGCTTTCGGACAGGGTAACCCCAGGGCAACATTCCCGGCCGCCGCACTGGGATGGGTATTTTCTGAAGAAAAAATGATGAAATCCCTTAAATTCCTCAATTTCGCCAAGTTAAGGTTGTCTTACGGACTGAATGGCAACCGTGATATTGGCAGGTACCTGGCGCTATCCAACCTTACTTCAGGTAAATACCAGTATATCACCGGCGCCGGCGCTATTGTAACCGTTTCGCAATTGTATGTTGACAGACAAGCCAACCCGGGACTCAAATGGGAAAAAACCGAAGCGGTTAATTTAGGATTGGATTTCTCCATATTGAATAACAGGCTGAGTGGTTCTGTGGATGTATACAAAAAAGAAACCAAGGACTTGCTGATAACACGTGCATTACCCGATGTATCCGGATTTTCCAGTGTATTATCAAATCTCGGACAGCTGGATAATAAAGGAGTGGAAATAGCTATCAACAGCACAAATATTGCCGGTAAAAATTTCTCCTGGAGAACAACGGCCCTCTTTGCTTTGAACAGGAACAAAATCGTTCATCTTTACGGACCGGTTGATGTAATCGATCCCGCGACAGGAAAGGTTACCGGCCAGATTGAAAAAGATGATGTTGGTAACAAAAGATTTATCGGCCACGATATCAACTCTATATGGGATCAGAAAATCCTGGGAGTATGGCAAACAAGTGAAGCTGCAGATGCTGCAAAATACGGCGTATTTCCGGGCGATTTCAAAGTTCAGGATGTAAATGGTGATGGAAAGTACTCAGATGCAGACCGTCAGTTCTTGGGATCAAGAAGCCCTAAGTTTACCTGGACATTGAGAAACGAATTTACTTTTCTCAAAAATTTTGATTTCTCTTTCATGATGTACTCTAGCTGGGGTGCAAAAACAGATTTCAACCAGGCAAAAAACAACGGCGGCTTCCCGGACAGACAGAATTCTTATGTGCAACCTTACTGGACAGCTACTAATCCTACCAACGATTATGCAAGACTTTTCTCCAGTAATGGAAGCGCTTCCTTTAGCGTTTACAGGAAAACAAATTTCATCCGGTTGAACACGATAGCTTTAGGTTACACTTTGCCAAAAGAAATGGTTCAGAAAGCGCATCTTGAGAGCCTGAAGATTTATGCAAACGTAACCAACGCGGCAATCTATCAACCTGACTGGACATTCTGGGATGTTGAGTACAGAAACCGGGACAGTAACAATGCCATTTCAACAGCAATACCTCCACGTATTTATTCACTCGGCGTGAATGTTACCTTTTAATTACAGTCAATTTAATCAAAGATGAAAACTATATATAACCGTTTTACAACTGTCCTGCTTGTCCTGGGAATTATTTCAGGAATGACAGGTTGTAAAAAAGATTATCTTAAACCTCAACCGTTATCATTTTACGAGCCATCGGCTACTTACGTAGGCGCGGCATCAATGAGGGCCGCCCTGGTGGCATGTGAGAGAAATTCAAGGATTGAATATTATGGTGGAAATCCGCCTATACTTACTGAGAACCTGTTCTCTGATATGACGGTAGAAGGTATTACTGACAAATCAGGCCCGGCACAGAATCTGAACTTACAGATTACCCCGGATCTTGTATATGCCAATGATGATGATCATAATAAAATCTACTATTACTGGGTGGAAGCATACAAGGGTATAAAATATGCCAATACGGTTATAACCAGGATCAACGATGCCAAATATGCATCTGTTGCAGAAAGAAACCAGATACTTGGAGCGGCTTATTTTCAAAGAGCGA
>CAXSIE010000529.1:0-1112 GCA_964237295.1 uncultured Flavihumibacter sp.
AGGGCAGCAGACTGATCGGTATGATAATAATCCCTGAAATAAGTATAATTGGTGATCAGGTAATAGGTGCCTGACAATCTCAGTTTCCGTTGCGGTTGCTCTATTACACCAAAAATGCTCGTGATATTTTCTTTATTGAAAGAAGAAGATCCGTCAAAATTAAAACTGCTTGCGTCATTGTATATAAAAGAAGGCGTGCGGTTAACGTTGTTAAATCCTGCCTGGAAATACCCTATCTGTTTGCTGATATACCGCTTCAGGCTTATAAGTGCGGCATAGTCTCCCGCGCTTTTTCCCGCTAAATATAACTGCCCGTTTGCTTCAATATCCCATTTTTGATTGCGCGTTTTATTACGGTATTCACCATGAACAAAAAGATTATAAAACTGCTGGGTACCATTGTCAAATTCACCTTTTAAATTTTGTAATGCTCCTCCCACCTTAATAAATTGCTGCGCATTTTTTTCATCAGGGAACTGGTACACAGACAGGTCATTTACCAGTTCATGCCACTTATCCTGTAACAGCAGCGTTGAAGGATTTTGTAAAAATCCATAGTTACGCTGGTAAAATCCACTGTCGGCAATCTGGGTTCCAGCCGCCGCATCCACAAAACTGTATGTGTAGGAAGTAGTGCGGAACGTGTGTTCCAGTCTGAATTTGGGATAAAATAACGGTATAACGGTGGTATCGGTAACTATAGAATCTTTCTTTCCTAAATCATACTGCTGCCGGAACATGAAAGTAAAGTTTTTATACTTGGTGCCGGTATTAATGGTACTGCTGAATACGCTTGCAGTACTGCCCACATTGTTGCCGATATTCACTGGAATCAATAACCGGTTATTATAAGATTTAACATCATTAAGATAATCCTGGTCACCCTGAATTCCACCATTCTCTGCCGACTGCACTTTGTTATTCATCATGATGAATGCGGCATGATAGCGCTTCCTTTTAGACTGATAAAATGAATTCAACCGGTAACTGTTATGATTGGTATTCTGGTTCTTGAAAGCTCCCGGAGCATTGATCAAGCGGTACTGAAAAGCAACATTCCAGTCGGGATTTATATTTTGGGTATGCAGTAAATTGATCAGTTGCTCCGTTCT
>CAXSIE010000529.1:1122-3676 GCA_964237295.1 uncultured Flavihumibacter sp.
TTCTGCTGCCAAGCACATAACCAATTTCGGAGTAGGGACGTGTGGTGCTGAAAAATCTTGTTTCCGGTATATTGTACTGGTAAATATCATAGGCATGGAAGCCGGGATCCCATCCGGTTGTTTTAACGGGATTAAAGATCAGCGGATGTGCGGCATTACCCATATTTCCCATGAAAGCATAATCGGCAGGAATAGGAATGCGTTTTGAAAAATCATCGAAGCTTGAATCAAAGCCCCTGTACCGGCTTGTATCCAGGTATCGGAATGTAATGGTAATGGAATCTTCCAGGCCGGTTCTATGTCCCAGGCTATCGGTTCCTTTACTGCCGCCTGAACGGCTACCTAAGCTGCCTGCACCGGGTAACCTTCTCAGTGGATTCTGCGCAATGGCCTGCCGGCAGAGAAACAAAACAATTACACAGAGTACAAACGATATGTTCAATCTTTTAATCACACTTTCAACTCGGCTGATTGATGATAAATTTAAAATGTTGTGATCCCGTTGTAATTTCGCTTTGTTTACTATAACTGTGCTACGAGTTCTTTAAAAATATTTGTTAACCTTGGTTCGGCATCTTTGGCTGCCTGTAATACTTCTTCATGCGTGATAATGTTTTCTTCCTCACGTATACCGATATCTGTTATAACGCTTATCGCAACTACCGGAAGTCCTGAATGCCTTGCAACAATTACTTCCTGAACGGTACTCATGCCCACTGCATCAGCCCCAAGCATGCGAAGCATTTTATATTCCGCTCTTGTTTCAAAAGTGGGGCCTGTAACGCCTGCATAAACCCCTTTTTTTAAAGGGATACCGAGATCGGCCGCAATCTTTTCAGCTTTTAAAATCAGTTCTTTCGAATAAGGTTCACTCATGTCAGGAAAACGCGGGCCCAGGTTTTTATCGTTCTTACCCAGTAGTGGATTTACTGTTAGCAGGCTGATATGATCGTGTATCAGCATAAGGTCGCCAATTTTGAAGTCGGGATTCATGCCACCGGCGGCATTGCTGATCAGCAGCGTTTCAATTCCCAAATCCTTCAGCACCCTGATAGGATAAGCCACTTCCTTTGCTGAATATCCTTCATAAAAATGAAAACGGCCCGACATAGCCACAATGATTTTTCCGCCTAACCTGCCAAAGATGAGCTTGCCATGATGTCCTTCCACTGTTGAAACCGGAAAATTCGGAATACTATCGTAACTTATTTCTTTTTCTACTTCAATTTCATCTGATAAATTACTCAACCCGCTTCCCAGTACAATGGCTGCCATCGGTCTGGATGAATAAAACGATTGTATTTTGTTGTTTCTTGTAACTGTTCTGAAATGTCAGGCATATTTTTTTGGTTTGATAATCAGCCAGGCTATCAGGCCTCCGCTATCCGAAAGAAAGTTTTCAGGTTTGAATTTTGTATCAACCATTCAAACATAACTTTAAACGCTATTGCTGCAAATATAGGAAAGCAAAATGTTAAGCAGTGGATGAACCTCAAAAGCTGGACTTAAAATATTATATTTGGATCATTGGTTCGAAGGGTGAAGAGAGAGGATTATCGTGAGTTGAAATGGTATTATAAATTTGTATTTTATGGAATGAACAAGAAAATAAGTGTTCTCTTAATAATCCTGCTTGCATGTTTGATAAGCCGGGCCCAGATATGCCGCGGCAGTTTGGGAGATCCGGTGGTGAACGTAACCTTTGGCTCTGGTTCCAACCCCGGTGCTCCATTATCTACCGTTAGTAATAATTATAGTTATACATCTGCAGGTTGTCCGGGTGATGGGGTATATACGCTTATAAACAGCACCTCCAGTTGCTTTAACAGTACCTGGCACGATCTTGCTGAAGATCATACGCCTAATGATATTAACGGTTATATGATGCTCGTGAATGCGAGTTTTACACCGGGAGATTTTTATGTAGATACGGTAAAAGGATTGTGTCCGAATACTACCTACGAGTTCGCCGCCTGGATACTGAACATTTTAAAATCGTCTGCCTGTCTGGGTAATGGCATCCATCCTAACCTTACATTCAGGATACAAACCACTGCCGGCGTAGACCTGGGTACATACAATACCGGTGATATCGCTCAAACTTCCGGTCCGGTATGGAATCAATACGGGTTATTTTTTACCACCCCTTCTACGGTAAGCAATGTTATATTACGGCTTACCAACAATGCACCCGGCGGTTGCGGAAATGATCTGGTCCTTGATGATATAACATTTCGTCCCTGTGGCGCTACCGTGAAGGCAACTATTAATTATGCTGGTGGTACCAATGTTGTTGATGTATGTCAGGGTGATACTCAATTATTTAACCTTACTGCTTCTTTATCGGTGGGCTATATTAATCCGGTATATCAATGGCAGGTAAGCACAGACAGTGTGCAATGGAAAGATATAAGCGGTGCCATAACTACGAGCTATAACCGAAATGCAACAGGAACAGGAGACTTCAGCTACCGGCTTGCCGTAGCGGAAGCCGGTAATATATCCAGTGTTGCCTGTCGTGTTGTTTCTAACATAGTGGCGGTAAGGGTTAATC
>CAXSIE010000530.1:0-641 GCA_964237295.1 uncultured Flavihumibacter sp.
TGGCGATCTCTTCAGCAATCGTTCTGAACAAACGGTTTCCATCCGCCGTTTTTAAATTAATGATAGGGCGCAGGTGCAATTCGCCGGAACCTGCATGCGCATAATGCACAGAATACAGGCCATGTTTTTTCAGTATCTCATTAAAATCACGGATGTAAGAAGGCAGATCAATTACATCCACTGCAGTATCTTCAATCACCGGAACCGCTTTGCTGTCACCGGGTAAATTACTTAACAGGCCCAGGCCGGCTTTGCGTAAGGTCCAGATTTTTTTTGAATCTTCCCCGAACAATAAAGGGAAGTGGTAGCCCAACCCGGCTGTACGCATGGATGCTTCCACCTGTTGTGCTATTTCAATAATATCGGGTTTGTTTGTTCGTGCAAACTCAATTACTAATATGGCTCCCGGGTCTCCCAACACAAAGAAGCGGTTCTTATTTTGTTCAATATTATCCTTTGTGCATTCGAGAATATAATGGTCAATCAGTTCACTCGCGCTAGGATGGAAAGCTAAAGCTATAAGGTTGGCGCGCAGCGCTTCATCGATGGTATTAAAATGTACACATAACAAACCGATTTCCTTTGGCGGCAGCGGCACTACTTTCAATTTTATTTCTGTAATAAAAGCTAATGTGCCTTCC
>CAXSIE010000530.1:651-1335 GCA_964237295.1 uncultured Flavihumibacter sp.
TTTACAAAAATTAAAATCAGGACCGCCCGCTGTAAAGGGTGCCGTTTCCAGCAATACATCCAACGCATAGCCGGTATTACGCCTTTCAATGCTTTTTTTAGGAAACTCCTTTCTTATCTCTTCCTGGTTGTTATAGTTTCCCAGCAGGCTCCGTACGGTTTTATAAATAGTAGCTTCCAGGCCATCGCCTTCACACTTATTATGAAATTCTTCCAGACCAACTGTTTTAAAAGTTGCTTCGGAACCATCACTCAACAGGCATTTTATTTCAAGGAGGTGTTCCCGTGTACTCCGGTACACTACTGAATTGGATCCGCAGGAGTTATTGCCTACCATACCGCCGATCATCGCCCTGTTGGCTGTAGAGGTTTCAGGCCCGAAAAACAGTCCGTGCGGTTTAAGGAACATATTCAATTCATCGCGTATAACGCCGGGCTGTACCCGCACCCAGCCTTCTTCTGCATTCAGTTCAAGGATGCTGTTGAAATTCTTTGAAACGTCTACAACAATGCCATTTCCTACAACCTGTCCGGCAAGCGAGGTGCCGGCAGCTCTGGGAATCAATGCTGTTTTTTCACTGTTTGCAAAACCGATCAGCGTTTGTATATCGCGGATTGATTTGGGAATAGCTACTGCCATAGGCTTTTCCCTGTATGCGGAAGCATCCGTTGCATACAGTATCCG